>JALVEY010000057.1 GCA_027030485.1 Persephonella sp. | reverse complement strand
AATTTATGAGCAGGGCTATGTGGTATTTCTGGTTTTGTATAATTTTGCTTATTGTTTCATAAGATTTCTCAAGGCTTTCTTTTTTTTCTTTATCCAGAGAGCCTGCTATTTCCTCAAAGGGTTTTCTGTCTCCTGCAACGTGAAAAAATCCTGAAAGCGGTGTGTATAAAACTACCTGATCGTATCCCTGTTTTTTTGTAAGATGTCTTCCCAAAAAATCTACGATACCCAGGGGTATTCCTTCAAATAAAAATGAGTCGTATATATTTCCTGACAGCAAAAAATGAGCCGTCTGGGGTAAGAATAAATCCAGTTCCTTAATCCACTGCATCTTAATCCTCTTTTGTTAATTCTTTTATTTTCTTTTCTTTTTTTTCTTTTACTTCGTAGTTTATGTCCATCAGGTCAGGTATGTTCGTAACCTGAGAGACCATTATCCCTTCTTTTTTAAGCTGATTAAAAACCTCCTCCTGGTCTCTACACCAGATTTTTAACTCTTCTGTATCTTTTATCCTGTCGTATTCTGAAGGAGGGTGGTCTATCTCTCTTAAAAACTTGCTTGTAACCTTTCCGTTGTTTACTTTTACTGCTACCTTGTATCCTTCTTTTCTTGAAAAGAGCATGAACACCCCGTCGGATATCAGAGTGTATCCTTTTTCTTCCAGATTTGACTTTATTTTTTCTTTTAGTTCTTTCTCCAGATTCTGTAGAGCCTGTTTTTCTTTCCAGTCTGAGTATTTAATAAGGAAATCAGACAGGTCTTGGGTAGATAAGACAGGTTTTTCTGTTATCTTTTCCGCTTCTGATTTAAAAGGTTGGGGCAGTTCTTCAGACAGGGATTTAATCAGCATTTTTATGGCAAGACTTCTGCCTTTTAGCTCTCTTTCCCTTTCTTCTTTAAGTTTTTTTTCTTCTTCAAGGAGGCTTACAGATTTCTTTACTTCAGGTTCTTCTAACTTTAAGTTGGACAGCAATTTTTCTAATTTTTTTAATCCTTTTTCTTCTTTTACAGTTTTGTCTATCATTTGTATTATTTTTTTAAACTGTTTTTCTGCTTCCTCAATATCTTTTTCAGCCAGAGATTTATCAAATTGTGAGATTTTTTGTAAGACATTTTTGGAGAAAATCGTTTCTCCTCCTTTGAATGTTTCTATTTTTTCTATCATCTTGTCAAGTTTTTTTCTTTTTTCTTCTACATATGCTTTGTCTCTTTCTATCTGTTTTATTATCTCCTTTGAATACATTTCTATTGAGTAGTACACCCTGACAAAAGGATCTTTTTTTAGGTGGACTTTCATTTCGGTATAAAAATGGAGATCTATTTCCTGTAGTGTTGACTGTAAGTTTTTGTGTAATTCTTCTATTCTTTTTAAGATCTTATTTCTTCTTTTTTCTTCTCTTATTTGTTGAGACTGTTTTGTCAGGTATTTTCGTATGTTGTCTATTGCTTTGAGGGATTCCTGTCTTTTCTGGTTGTACTCTTTTCTGTGTGCTTTTATCTGGAATACAGATACAGAGCTCATTTTATACCTCTGCTATTATAAAAGAAACGTTGTCATAAAGTTTTTTTGTTTTTAACTTTTGTTTTATGTTTGAGACTGTTTTTTCTATGCTTTCTTCAAAAATTTCCTCCAGTTCCTGCTCCTCAAAAACTTCATAAAATCCATCTGTTGCAATAAGAAATACTCCTCCATCTGTTTGTCTGGTGAATATTTCAGGGTATACGTTTATTCCAACAGCAGAATAAAGAATTCCGTCTTTAGAGTGATCAAAAGAAAGTATTCTAAGGTGGTTTCCTACTTTTTTGTAGACCCTGCTGTCCCCGCAGTTAAAAACCGTTGCTTTGTTATTTTTTATTTTTATTCCGGCGACGGTTGTTGCCATTCCATTTAGCGAAGGGTCTTTTTCTGCAAGTTTTTTTAATTTTTCTTTTGCCATGAAAACTGCCGTCTCTATATCCGAATTTTCAAAATCTGTTAGTGTTTCCAAAACTGATTTTGATGCTATCTCTCCTGCTGCAGCTCCTCCTACCCCGTCTGCAACTGCAATTATTTTAGAGCAAATTGCTTTCTCCGGAACTTCCATGTCTTCCTGAATTACCTTTTCATCAAGAAGGACTGCATCTTCATTTTTATCCCTGTAGTCTCCCCGATTAGTAAAGTAAAATACCTTCATCCTCAAGAAACTCCTCAAGTAATTCTATGTGGTTTATAAACTCCGGCCATTGAGATATTTTTACCTTGTACGAGTTTTTTTCCTGTTTTTGTTCTATCAGATCCAGTTCTCCCAGGGGAACTATATAACCTGTCTCATCTAACTCTTTTAGTTTTGTTTTTATTTTACTGATTCTTTTTCTTTCAAGGGGCTGCCATTTTACTCCTGATTTTTCAACAGATACTGCAGCCGATACGGCGTCTATAAGGTCTTCAATTTTTTCTGATTTAGCTTTCCATGAGGCAAGAGCGATTTCAAATGGGTAAAGGTGGGTCTTTACTTTCAGGTTTTTATCAATTGGTTGTGTGTTCTCAAGATGTTTTTTATCTTTTCTTACTAACTCAACTGTCTTTAGGTAGTAAAACATATTTATGTTTTCAAAAGTTTTTTTGCTTAGAGATTTTCCGGTTATTCTTTTAAACTGGTCTGAAAAAAAGTCATACTCATCTTTCGTCATAGGGTTTTTTAAAGTATCTATAAACTTTTTTCTGGAAAAATCTATTTTCTTGGTGATTACAGAATCCTTTGATAGCATCGAAGCGAACAGATTCAATGCTTCTGTTTTAGAACCGAGGGATTTTTCAGCTTCTATAAATTTATTTGCCATCATTGTAAGAAAGTGTCCGTGTTTTGTGTATTTAACCATCTTTGTGAATTTTTCAAGATCTTTAACATTTCCTGATATAAGCATTTGTGCGAGGGGATTGGCTGTAGATTTTCCTTTTATTAATCCGGCAGCATTTTCTAAGATTTCCACTGGGTTAGCATTAATTCCGTAAGGTTTTATTTCTACAGAAGGAGCTATTAGATGTATTGCTTCTGTCAGAGAAACTTCAGGATCCCTTTCTTTTTCTAACATTTCCCACAGTTTTGTTTCCAGATCAAACAATCTGTTTTCTGTAAGAAGAGTATTCAGATGCCCCCTTTGTACGAAGACTGTTGCATACTCAAATGTTTGTTTGTCTGACTGCATTGCTTCGGCAAGCTCTTCAAGAGAATTGTATTCTTTGTTGTTAAATACGTAATTACCTGCAGGGGTTTTCTCTTCGTAATGTACTTGTGGAGTTTTTCCTGAAAGCCACAGATCAACCTCTTTTGCTCCCCATCTTTTTTTCCTGTTCTGGGTCAAGAGACCTTTTAAAAGGAGCTTGATATCCTCATCTAATTCTTTAGGGATAGGTATGCTTTCAGATGTTATCTTAAACATTATTGTTTTAGGATCTAATCCTTTAAAGGGGTTTTTATTCAGCAAGTCTAAAATTACCATTCCAAATGACCAGTAGTCTGCCTCTTTTCCCATTATTCCTGAAAAACTCTCAGGTGCAGAGTAGATAGGTGTTCCTTTTACGGTTGTTATCTTCTTTGAAAACTCTCCATCCAGCAGGGAGGAAATGCCAAAATCTGTTATCACCAGATTTAGAGGATTTTCCTCTTTAACCAGAATATTTGAAGGCTTAATATCCCTGTGGATTATGTTTAAAGAATGGAGAGCTTTCAGTATCTGGTTTGTCTGGTCTATTATCTGTCTGAGCAGATTTTTATCAGGAGTTTTTCCTTTAAGAAGTTTTTTTATGTTTCCCTTTTCCATGTATTCCTGTATTTCGTAGAACCTGCCTGTCTCTTCATCTATGCCAAAGTCCAGTATCTTTACTACATCGTCCGGCAGTCTTTCTCCCACTTCTTTTATTTTCTGTACCACTTCCATTTTAGGAACAATTCCTTTTCTGTAGAGCTTCAGCATCGTACCGTTTTCTAAAAGAAAAAGGTCGGCTTCCCCTCCTTCTGCCGTGAACTCTTTTATGATTTTTTTCCCCTGAAACTGTTTTATTGATGCAGTTGTTTCTTTTGATGGTTTTTTCTCAATAAGGGTTTTTTCTGGATGTTCAACGACCGTTTTTTGTTCTTCTATAATCGTTTTTTCTACAATAGTTTTGTCCATGGTTAAAAACCCAATAGATTTTTATATTTAACTTATCAAAAGGATTAAAAAGGTCAAGCGTTTTTTTTGATTTAGACTAATTGAACCTTAACAGACATGGATAGATTTATTTTATCTCCTTTTTCAATTTTCCTTTGTTCAAAAGGTTTTATTCTTTCTCCATTTATATAAGTTCCGTTAGTTGAGTTTAGATCCTCTATGAACCAGTCTCCGTTTTCATTTGTTATTCTTGCATGTTTTCTGGAAACGGTTGGAAAATCTTTAAAGATTTCGGAACCAGTTGCTTGTCTTCCTATAACATCTCCGTTTTTTACTGTGATCTCTTTGCCGTTTATTAAAAGGTTTAAAGTTTCTTTTTTTTCTTCCTCTTTTACAGGAGAAACTACAGACAGATCCTCGAGACAGTTTGAGCATACAGGGGCATCTTCTGGATTTTTTGTTTCGCAGGCGGGACATATCTTGATCATTCTTTTACCTCTTCTGTTATTTTTGCCAAAACAGGGTATTTATCAGGTTTAACGTTGCCTAATTTTTCTGCCTTTACTGTTAATGCAGAAGCCACAAGGGTTATCAGTAATGAAAACAATGCGATTATTGACGGAATCCATACCGGTATGTTTGCTTGTTGATTGTATATCTTTATTGAGATAAAGATTGACAGCATCCCCAGTATTATAGACAGTATGAAAAGCATAATTGCTTTTGTTTTTTGTTTTTCTTTTTCTTTTGTTATTCCTTCTACTTCTTTTTTTAATTTTCTGAAATCTTTTACAGACAACTCTGATATTTTTTCCAGATCTTGAGGAAACAAGACTATGTATTCCTCTCCCGACGTTGTAAGACAGTTAATAGATTCTTCAAGATTTAACTCTTCTACGGCGTCCTTTTCGGTAATATTTATTATTTTTTCTATCTGTTTTTTCAGTTCTTTGTATTCTTTAACCGTCAGATTTTTGTTTTCAGCTTTTTTTATCAGCTCTAATATTGATGGTTTTACAGGAAGTAGATAGTTGGACAGATAAGGATCGCAGGTATTGTCCAGTTTTTGCGTGATTTCAATTATCTTTTCTTTTGCTTTTTTTAGCTCTTCTTTGGTTATCATGTTTTTAAGATAAAATTTATAAAAACTATTTTTATTATTTTATTATTATATTATAGAAAATAGCCATATAGGGAAAGATTGAAAGATTATTTTCCATTAATAGTTGTTTTATATGTGGGAATTATAGCCTTTATAAATCCTGCTTTTTTATCTAATCTAAGGATACTATTTGCTGTTGCTATAGGAGTTGCTGAAATTTTAAGAACCTTTCAAACAGGTAAAATTTGGATAGCTGTTCTTAGGAATTATTACAACTATTCTCGTGGTGGTATTTTTTTTATAAATTAAAGAGGGATGTAAAATGAGCGTTTTAAAAGAATACAAGCTCTCTATAGATGAAATAGAGAGAATTAAAGAAAACCAATTTTTAAGCATGTTGAAGTACTTGAAAGATGAAGAACATATTAACCTTGCTTTAGACTTTGTTAGGAGAAACCCATGGGTCTTGGAAATGTACTGGCTAAAAGAAAGTTCAATATATTACAGAAAAGTGTGGTCATTCTTTCCGCTGAAAAAAAGGAGGAAATTAAAAGAAGATATAATGCCCCTCTTCCATATACAACAGGAGTGGAGAAAAATTGCTAAAGTACTCCCATACGGTACTAAAAACGCTTATGTTCTATCATACCTAATATTTGAAACTCAATCCGGAAGGGAAAACCTTTTTCGGCAAAGACTTCTAAAGAAACAGCCCTTAAAGGTTATAAAAAAGCTGTATTCTGCACTTTTTTGGAAAAAAAGTAAGGTTATAGAGAAAAATCCAGAAATAAAAAAAGTAATCGAAAAAATTGTTACAGATGCAACTTACCATTCTTCTTACAACCCTCTTGAAGAACTTCCTGCACTTACTACCTACAATGGCAAAATCCAGGCTAAAGGATTCCTAAAAAGCATGAACGGAAAAATTCCGTTCAATGAAACAAAAGAAATAACAGAAGAAGAAAAAAAAGAACTAAAGAAAATATTCTCCACACTGGGAAAAGAGTGCTTGAAATACAAAGCTCTCTACAAAAAGGAAATAAATGGGAACATAGCTTTGGCTAAAGCTATTTCTATAATCCCTGAATCGGCTCTTTTTGTCTCCTTCCTTGCTGTAATCGGACTCCTTACTGGATTCATAGCCTTTGGAGTTGGTGTAGCATTTGTTTCAATTATCTCTTCGTTCTTTATACTGTACAACCTTCTTAAAGAAAAAATATACCGAGTTTACCCAAAACCTCTAATAACAATCTCAATCTTTATAAAAATGATAAAAGATTTTGAATTTTTTTCTTCTAAAACCATAAATTCCCTCAAATTTAATTTATTAAGAGATATGTATCAATATAGAGAAATTAAAGAAAAACTCCCAGAGCTTAAATCATTTCGCCTTCCCAAATTTGTAGAGAAAGCGTTTAAAAGCTGTCAATTACATACAAATATGGATAAATAATGCATAAGGAAAATCCATACCGGAAAACCTGCTTTTAAATTCTATAGAGAGATAGAATTTATCTGCAAAAAATAAAATTGCCAGAAAAAAACCCAACAAACAGAACCAAAGAAATATACCATGAGATATTAAACTTCCTGCGAATAAATCCTAAAACTAAATCATCACAAGCTAACCTATAGTGTGTTAGATCATCCAAAAACAAACCATTTTTTTAAATAAAATCTGGAAAAGTTTTAGATTATAATTTTTAATCGTGGTTTATATATAAAAATCCCCCTTACGGGGGAAAGGAGGGAGAGGGGAGGAGGTTTAGGAGAAAACTTAAGTGGACTAAACCTTTTACGGTAATTAGTATATGATCCCAATGTGAAAATGCTGTGAAAATTTTTATTTTTATTTCAGCCTTATTTTACCGAGTCCAAAGCTGACAGACTTACCTATATTGATGGTCTCAATAACATTCAGGTAAGGGTAAATTTCGGATAAATCACCTTTTAGGCTAAAACTACCTTCAAATGCCGGTATAAGCATATGTCTTTTTTTTCTGTTTGACCATCTTTTTAATGGGGAGGGTTTCAGATGCAGATCTGCAATCTCAAATTTATCCTTATTTATGTAGATTTTCTCATTTTTTATGCCGTAATTTACGGCAACATTTGTTATTCTTGAAATAATAGCTTTAATCAGAACATCTTTATTAAAATTTGAAAATTTTATAATTTGGTTGTTAGCTTTAATGTTTGAGGGATATACCCTTATATTTATTGTTTCCTTTCCTGTTCTGAGCTCAAAAAAATTAACCGCCTCAAATCTTGGAACAAAGCTCTTAACAGGATAGTATTTATTTTCAAAAGGGTGTAAAAACTCAATACTTTTCAGTTTTATATACCTGTCCTTTCCGATGTGATGCACACCTGAATAAGCTCCTGTTATAAATTCCCAGTAATTTGCTGTATCCCCAAGAAGTGTCATTTCCAGAAACAGCTTATCTCCTGATTTTAGTTTTTTCTTTTCAAAAGGAGGTTTCATTATGTATTTTGAGGGTTTATTAAGAAGATGTTCTGTTTCAAATATTACAGTATAGGGACATGTATTTATAAACTCACACTTTTTACACTCTTCAAAGGGCTTTATACATACCATTTTTCTAAGTTTTCTTCCCAGTATTCCCCTGAAGGTTGAGCCAAAAAAGTAAGGTGTTTCAAACTCATTAACAGCCTCAAAGGTGTATCTTATGGTAGAAAACTGAAAATTAATCATTATGTTCCCCGTGATACCTGAGGTCAAATGATTTTACAGAGTAGTCTGTGGTTGATACATACTGGAAAGTTCTTCCTTCAATCAGCGTCTGCACAGCTCCCACAATACTAACCAGTTTTTGGCCTCCTGTGACGTCTATTATCGTTTCTCTTTCTTTTCTTTTATCTTTTTTCCTTATAGTTTCGTAAACCTCCTCTATAATATCTTTCAGATCTTCCATATTTTCAAAATCTATATCTTTGTCGTAGCCTATAGGATATATGTTAATATCACTGTCTGGAAAAAGCCTATTCAAAAACTCTTTAAAATCTTCAAAATTATTTTTGCTTTTATTAGAAAGGATAACATAAAGATTTTTCAACTTCGGTAGATGATGTTTTACAGCGACTGCAGGCATCTGCCATGGTGTATAGACTTTTTTAAAATCTTCAAAGGATCTTACTTCAGGTACACTGTTTACAGGGCTGAGGAATATTATTAGATTTTCTCTTTTAGGAGCTTCTTCTGAGTATATTTCTAACTTTGGATAGTTTTTCTTTACATAGTGAATGGTTAAAATATATAAAATGAACAATAATGCAGTACCTAATAAAACCTGAACATAAGGAAAGTATTTATCTGATACGAACATATTCAAAAGATTTCCTAAGCCGTCAGGTATCCAAGAAACAGCAACGGCAAAGATTATCAGAATTATAAATGTTATCGGATTAATAAAATCTCCTACAGTTGAGATCAGAGCATTTTTTAAATTTCTTCCTGAAAAGCTGTTTTTTATAAGCCGGACTCTCAATCTCTCCCCTCCCTTTATTAATTATATAACGGTAGGTTTTATTTTTTTTGATTTTAATGAAAATAATTTCTATCTAAATATTGATATTCAAGTGTTAAAGTGGAAATGAAACCCTATAATTGAGATCGTAATTGAGACTTTAAAATTGACAATTTTCAGATTTTACGCTATTTTAAGAGTAGGTCTGTCAGAAATCGGGCTTTTTGGAAAATGAATAGGTTGATACTCAAGGACGGGAGAGGAGCTGTTGAAACTGTCCCGACTTCTAAGGGCATTGCGACTCTAGATGACCAAATTCTTCATAATAATCTGAACATAGTTGAAACTGTCCCGACTTCTAAGGGCATTGCGACAAGAGTTTTTGAGCGCCCATCATTAAGACCTGTTTGCAAGGTTGAAACTGTCCCGACTTCTAAGGGCATTGCGACTATGAGAGTTTCAAATACAAGATTGAAATCACTCATCTGAGTTGAAACTGTCCCGACTTCTAAGGGCATTGCGACTTTTCGGGGTTTGGTTTCCTTTCCCATACTCCGTTTTTCAGTTGAAACTGTCCCGACTTCTAAGGGCATTGCGACTGGTTCTGGCGTGCTCCAGAACCAAATCCAAAGTTTCTTGTTGAAACTGTCCCGACTTCTAAGGGCATTGCGACCTTTCTATCTCTATCTTGAACCTCATACACCATTCAGAAAGTTGAAACTGTCCCGACTTCTAAGGGCATTGCGACCATATTTTATATGTTTTTTTCTATCAAATGCTACATAGTTGAAACTGTCCCGACTTCTAAGGGCATTGCGACTCTTATTTCATCAATTAAATCGTTGCCTTTCCATAGCGTTGAAACTGTCCCGACTTCTAAGGGCATTGCGACCCTTTCTGTATCCTGTTTCCGTTGCCATTCACCATTTTTGTTGAAACTGTCCCGACTTCTAAGGGCATTGCGACAGCTCCCGAAAGCCGAAGATCCAGTCCAGCAGGTCGTCTGTTGAATTTGTCCCGACTTCTAAGGGCATTGCGACTTTTAGTTTTTTCTTTAATTCAGGGTCGGATATGCTTTCTGTTGAATTTGTCCCGACTTCTAAGGGCATTGCGACGCTCTGGTTTCGGCAGTTCCCAGGGCATCATGATAAATACGAGTTAAACTGTCCCGAGTTCTAAGGGCATTGATAGAGGTATAAAAATGGAGTTTTATATTCATCATGTTTGTATTTCTGTTTCTGACATTGAAAAGAGTACTCAGTTTTACAGATATTTTGGTTTTAAAGAGGTTGCAGATTATACTGCAGAAGATGGATCATTCAGGATCAAACATCTAAAGCTTGGTGATTTTATTATTGAGCTTTTCTGGTTTTCTGACCATACTCCTGCTGTCAGAAAGGATCTTTGGGACGATCTAAAAACAGGTGGATACAGGCATATCGCCTTCAAGGTAGAAGATATTCACAAAACCCTTGAAAAGCTAAAAAAAGATAAAGTAGCAGACACCAAAACACAGGTAAGCATAGGCAGAACAGGTATTCTATATTTTTTCATAAGAGATCCAGACGGTAATTTTGTTGAGATTGTTCAGGACAACAGGAATTTATAATTTTGCTGATTGGTCTGTTAGAATAAAATTCTCAACAACATCAAGGATATTTTCACCTACAAAATCAGCCTCTGTGTTATCAACATATTTCATTCCCTGTCCTGTTTTTACAAGAGCTGCTTTAATCCCTTCCTTATGGGCAGCTTTGATGTCATTTTCCTTGTCCCCTATCAGAAAGGATCTTGAAGGATCTATATTAAACTCTTTTATTCCCTGTCTTATCATACCGCTTTCCGGCTTTCTGCAGTCGCATTTCATAGTAAGTTCAGGTATTATTCCTTCCGGATGGTGTGGACAGTAATAAACCTTATCAATTTTTATCCCTTCTTTTTCAAAGACCAAAAGCATGTGTTCTGTAAGTTTTTTAAAATCTTCTTCAGTGTAATACCCTACAGCTATTCCTGATTGATTTGTAACTATAAGGAGTTTGTAGCCTGCTTTCTGCAGTTTTTTTAAAGCAGGGAAAACCTCAGGATATATATAAAAGTCCTCTATTCTGTGAACAAAACCGTAATCCTCATTTATTACTCCATCTCTATCCAGAAAAACAGCTTTATTTTTCAAGCTAAGCCTCCTACTATCAGGGATTTTATCCTTATTGTAGGCTGGGCATCACCTACAGGAGCAGCCTGACCGCTTTTACCGCAAGTTCCGATAGCCCACCCAAGATCATAACCTACAGCCTCAATATCTTCCATAGCTTTTGGACCATTTCCAAGTAGCGAAGCTCCTTTTACAGGATATGTGATCTCACCGTTTTCTATCATATACCCTTCCACAATCTCAAACATAAAGTCGCCGTTTACTGTATTTACCTGTCCACCTCCCATTTTGACAACATAAAGCCCCTTTTTGATATCCTTTATAAAATCGTGGGGATTGTCTTTTCCGGGAGCTATGTAAGTGTTTCTCATTCTGACGATCGGAACATTTCTGTAGGTGTCCCTTCTTCCGTTTCCGGTGGATTTTTTTCCTGTCTGCATTGCTGTTAGTCTGTCATACAGAAAATTTTTCAGGTATCCCTTTTCTATGAGAACTGTTTTCTGGGCAGGAACTCCCTCATCATCAAAATTAAAACTTCCCATCTTTCCGGAAATAGTTCCGTCATCTATAACTGTGACAAGCTCAGAGGCAACCTTTTCCCCTATCCTTCCTGCATATACAGAGAGACCTTTTTCTGCAAGATCTGCCTCAAGCCCATGCCCTACAGCTTCATGTATCATAGTTCCGCCGGCATCAGATGATATGACAACAGGCATGCTTCCGGCTGGAGGGTGTTTTGCATTTAGCCCTAAAACAGCCCTGTGAGCAGCCTTTGATGAAACATAATCAATCAGATCAACCTCTCCAGACTCAAAAAGCTCATATCCAATCAGTCCACCTGTGGATTCATATCCTTTATACATATAACCATTTTCCTGAGCTATCG
>JALVEY010000056.1 GCA_027030485.1 Persephonella sp. | reverse complement strand
TTGCCATGATATTGACAAGCCAAAAAACTCAATTCCTTTTAGAGTAATAGCCAAAGAATATCAGGGTAAACCTGACGCTGTTAAAAGCCTTGTAACAAGTATAAAATATGCAAGTTTTGCTAAATGGCAGAAAATAGGACCTGAAAAATACGGAATGAAACCAAGGGCTATTTACATGCCAAGGCAGAGATCTATCCCTGTTGAAGAGGCAGAAAAAGTAGTTAAGCTGATACTCTCCCTTGATACAAGCAAGGTGAAAGTTAAAAAATGATCATTCCTGTATGTAAACATATTCACTTTTGTACCAGCCCCAAACTGTAGGAAAGACATTCTTGAGTTTGTTTTTAACAGATTGAATCTCTTCAGGGGCAGCTATAAATATCATAGGCTGCTCCTCCCCTAATATTCTGAAAGCCTCTTTATAAAGCTGATCCCTTTTTTCAGGATCAAGTTCAACGGCAGCCTTCTGGAACAGCTTATCAATCTTTGCCTCCCAATCTGTTGAAGGTTTTTTCTGGTTTGGATACCACATATGAAGCTGTCCTGACGAAAGCCATACATTCTGTCCAAAATAAGGATCCATACTTCCTGTCAATCCTATTATCACAGCCTCCCAGTCGTAATTTGACATAAGTCTTGTAACAAGGTTATTAAAATCTATAGACTGGAAGTTAACCTCTATTCCTATTCTTTTCAGATCGTCTTTTAGTATGTTTCCTATCGTTTCCCTTTCTTTATTTCCTGAGTTTGTTATCAGTGTAAACTGGAGTTTATTTCCTTTCTGATCATACAGGTATCCGTCTTTTCCTTCTTTGAAACCTATCTCAAGGAGAAGCTGTTTTGCTTTTTTCAGATTAAAAGGGTATTTAGGGTAGTAATCCTCATCAAAAAGTCTTCTGTTTGCAGGTGTGACAGCTGTATAAATAGGATATGCAAGACCGTTGTAGGCTATGTTTATAATCCCCATTCTGTCTGTTGCATAAGATATAGCCTGCCTGAATTTTTTATTTCTGAACCATTTAAGTTTGTATTTTGGAATAGGTGAATTTGGGTTCTGGTTAAAAACAACAAACAGGGTAGAAGGTGTAGCCCCAAGATTATAAACGGTAAAATCTCCCTTTTTTGCCTTTGGGAGAACCTCAGGAAGGTCTGAAGGTCTAACACCGTAATAATCAATCTCACCTGACAAAAATTTTATCAGCCTGACGTCAGGATCTCCTATTATCTGTGCTTTTATTTTCGGAATATATGGTATTTTCTGCCCTGCCTTGTCCTTCTCCCAGTAATATGGATTTCTTTCATAAACAGCATACTGCCCTATGACATACTCAACAAGCCTGTAAGGTCCCGTTCCTATGAGATCTTCCGGTGGTGTATTAATTCCCCATGCAGATGTGAATGTTTTGCTGTCAACATATTTTTTTAAAACATGTTTCGGCAGTATAGGCTGTCCTACAGCCTGAAGAAAAGGGGCAAAAGGTTTTGGTATAACAAACTCAACAGTGTGATCATCTATTTTTCTTACCTTAAATTTCTTTCCCTCTATGATCAGCATATCCTTTGCTGACGAGGGAATGTCAGGGTTGTAGTATATCTCATTGTATGTAAAAACAACATCATCTGCCGTTACAGGTTTTCCATCAAACCATTTTGCATCTTTTCTCAGATAAAACCTCCATACTGTTCCATCTTTGTTTCTTTCCCACCTTTCTGCAAGATCAGGCTCAGGAAGGAGAGTTTTCAGGTTTGTTTTTGTCAAGCCGTTAAAAAGAACACCTATCACTGCTGTTGATGTTGTTTCCTGCGCCATTACAGGATTAAATGTTTTTGCATCTCCACCCAGAGCCCTTTTGAGTATTCCTCCTTCTTTTCCTATCTCAAGCTTAAAGCTTTCAGGATTTACCTTGATTATCTTCCCTGTTTCCTCTTTTTCCTCTGATGGAGTTATGAGATAAAAAGGAAGAAAAAGTATCAAAATAAGTGCGAAAGCTTTAAGTAGGGCTTTAAGATTTTCTTTCATCTTTCAGTTTTTTCAGCTCTTCTTCTGTTATTTTTTTTGCGTCATCAAGGAGAAAATCTGGTATGTCCTCAACAACATCAAACCTAAGCATACAGTTTTCACAAACAAAAAATTCACCAAAAAATAAAAGCTCACCTTTACACTCGGGGCATGCCAGAATCTCAAGAAGCTCTTTTGGGATCATACATTTACCTCATAAACAGTTTAATTTAAAATATTATAGCCTATTAAATAGTTGGAGGAACTTTATGGATCCTTCTGTCTGGTTTCCTGCCATTATCATAGGAATGGTTATTTTTGCTGTTGTGATATTTGGTATTATCATGTATCTGGACAAAGGTGAGTAATGGAAAGATTTCTCAAAAAGTATTACGCCATCACAGATAGAAAGCAGTTCAGATATGATTTTGAAACCCAGATAAAGAAGATGTTAGATTCAGGAATAAGAATGTTTCAGCTAAGGGAGAAAGATCTTCCCTCAGATCAGCTTTTTGATCTTGCATCAAAACTTGCAAATCTTCTGCATGGGTATGATGCATCATTTTTTGTAAATGACAGGATTGATATAGCTGTTTTGACAGGGGCAAACGGGGTTCATCTTCCATCAAAAAGCGTTCCTATAGATGCAATAAAACACAAGTTTCCTGATCTAATAGTAGGTAAATCATGCCACAGTATTGAAGACGCTTTAAGTGCTGAAAAGGAAGGAGCTGACTACATTACATTTTCTCCTGTATTTGAAACCCCAAAAAAAGGAAAACCTAAGGGCTTAAATGAGCTGAGAAGGGTTGTTGAGGCTGTAAGTATTCCTGTTTACGCCCTTGGAGGAATAACAGAGGAAAAAATACCTGATGTTTTAAAAACTGGGGCTTACGGTATTGCAGGAATAAGACTTTTTATCAAGTAGGAGGTTTTTTATGAAAAAGGGAAAAATAATAATACTTGGAAGTGGACCCAACAGGATAGGACAGGGTGTGGAGTTTGATTATGCATGTGTTCACTGTGTGTGGGCATTGAAGGAAGAAGGATACGAGGCGATAATGGTCAACTGCAATCCAGAAACAGTTTCAACAGATTACGATACTTCAGATAAGCTGTTTTTTGAACCTATCGTTTATGAAGATGTTGTAAATATAATAGAGAGTGAAAATCCTGACGGAGTTGTTGTTCAGTTTGGGGGTCAGACACCTTTAAAGCTTGCTGTCCCCCTGCAGAATGCAGGCATAAAAATTCTTGGAACATCTCCGGAAAGCATTGATATTGCAGAGGACAGGGAAAGGTTCAGGGAGCTAATCATAAAGCTTGGTCTGAAACAGCCAGAAAGCGGAATAGCAAGATCAAAAGAAGAGGCTATCCTAACAGCTGAAAGAATAGGATACCCTGTTCTTGTCAGACCTTCTTATGTTTTAGGCGGAAGGGCTATGAGGCTTGTTTACGACACAGCTGAACTTCTTGAGTATATTGAGGAAGCTGTTCTGGTAACTGAAGACAAACCCCTTCTTATTGACAGATTTCTTCAAGATGCGGTAGAGCTTGATGTTGATGCTGTTAGCGATGGTGAAGATGTTCTTGTGGGAGCTGTTATGGAGCATATAGAGGAGGCAGGCATTCATTCTGGGGACAGCGCAACATGTATTCCACCTTACACACTTGATGAAAAAATAATGGTTGAGGTCAAAAGGCAGACAAAGGAGCTTGCCAAAGCCTTGAATGTTTACGGTCTTATGAATGTTCAGTATGCTGTAAAGGACGGGGAAGTTTTTATCATAGAAGTAAATCCCAGAGCCTCAAGGACTGTTCCATTTGTTAGTAAAGCAATAGGTTATCCCCTTGCAAAGATAGCATCAAAGATAATCATAGGCAAAAAATTAAGGGAGATAGTTCCTGAGGTATTTAATATAAAAGATCCCCACCCTGCAACAGATTTCAGAGGTAGGGACTTTGAAAGATACTCTATAAAAGAGGTGGTGTTCCCGTGGAACAGATTCCCTGAGGTTGATCCTCTTCTGGGACCTGAGATGAAATCAACAGGTGAGGTTATGGGAATAGATCAGGATTTTGGGCTTGCATTTTACAAGGCTCAGGCTGCTGCCGGTTCTATTCTTCCGGAAAGTGGAAATGTTTTTATATCTGTTGCAGACAGGGATAAGCCTAACATTATAGAGATAGCAAAAAAGCTCCACGATCTTGGGTTTAACATATACGCAACAGAAGGAACACACAGATTTTTACAGGAAAATGGAATTCCATCGGTCAGGGTCAGTAAACTCTCAGAAGAGAGACCTAACATTGTTGACAGGATAAGAAACGGTGAAATAAAAATGGTGATAAACACACCTTCAGGAAAAAGGGAAAGATCAGATGCATATTTCATAAGAAGGGCTGCAGTTGAGCACAAAATACCTTATTTTACTACCGTCAGAGCAGCAAAAGCCGCAGTTGAGGCTGTATATTCCTACAAACACAAACAGCTTGATGTAAAGCCACTACAGGAGATGTTTAGGTAAAAATATAACTTTTTAAAGATTTTGGAGATCTTGTTATGCAAATTCAAAAAGGAAATATAATCAAGTCTATCAAATGGGATGAACCAGTATTAGTTGAATTTGTTGAAAATTTAGATGGTTTCATTAGAATAGTTGGAAAAAAAAGGAAGTCCGGCAAGAACTTTGAAGATATTTTAAGTGAAGATGAACTAAAAAATATAGAAATCTTAAAGGAAAGTTTTGATTTTTCCGGTGATTCGGAAAAAGTTTTCCTTGCTCTGGAAGAAAAAAGATACAGATTTTTATCCCTTTATGACCCCCTTGTTGCAATAAACACATCAAAAGTTGACCCTTTACCTCACCAGATAGAAGCTGTTTATGACAAAGTTTTAAAACTTCCAAGAATAAGATTTTTGATAGCAGATGACCCGGGAGCCGGTAAAACAATAATGGCAGGATTAATAATAAAAGAGCTTAAAATAAGGGGTCTGGTAAATAGAATACTTATCGTTGTTCCCGGACACTTGAAAGACCAGTGGAAAAGGGAGCTAAAAGAAAGGTTTGAGGAGAGTTTTACAGTCATTGATAGAAATTCTATTAATAATGCTTATGGTGAAAACCCTTGGAATAAAGAAAACCAGATAATTACATCTATTGATTTTGCTAAACAAGACGAAATTTTACCATCTTTATCATCTACACATTTTGATTTGGTTATTGTTGATGAGGCTCATAAAATGAGTGCTTACCAATATGGGGATAAAATCCATAAAAGCAAAAGGTATAAACTTGGTGAAACTCTTTCCCATATAACAGAACATCTATTGTTTTTAACTGCAACACCTCACAAAGGAGATCCCGAAAACTTTAGACTATTTTTGGATCTTTTAGTTCCCGGATTTTTTGCAACTTCACAACTACTTGAAGAATCAATCTTAAACAAAGATAATCCTCTCTTTATAAGGAGATTAAAGGAAGATCTAAAAGATTTTGATGGAAAGCCTTTATTTTTACCGAGACATGTAAAAACGATAAAATTCAGTATAAAACAAAACTCATCAAAAGAAGTTGAACTTTACAACAAACTATCAAGGTATGTTGAACAACAGTATAACAAGGCTTTATCTAAAGAGAATAGAAGAAGGAATATAGCATTTACACTTGTTATATTACAAAGAAGATTTGCCTCAAGTATTTATGCACTTTACAGATCATTATCAAGAAGAAAAAAAAGATTGGAGGAGCTTTTAAACAGTGTTGAGGATGAAAGCCTAAAATATAAAAGAGTTTTTGATTTTGAAGAAATAGAGGATTTATCTGAAGAGGAAAGATGGAAAGAAGAGGAGATCTGGGAAACTTTAAGCGTTGCAGAAAATAGAGAAGAATTAAAAAAAGAGATAAAAACCCTTGAAGAATTGATAGACTTATCAAAAGAAATTATTAAAAATGAGGATGAAGTTAAATTAAAACAGCTCAAAGACACATTAACAGAGCTTAACAAGAATTTTCCTCATGAAAAAATTATCATATTCACAGAATCAAAAGACACACTTGATTATTTAGAAGGAAAGATAAAACAATGGGGATATTCTGTAATAACGATACACGGTGGTATGAAATTAGAAGAAAGAATAAAAGCGGAAGCTGTATTCAGAAATGAAAAACAAGTATTGATTGCCACAGAAGCGGCAGGAGAAGGGATAAACCTTCAGTTTTGCCATCTTATGATTAATTACGATATCCCTTGGAATCCAAACAGGCTTGAACAACGAATGGGAAGAATTCACAGATACGGGCAGAATAGAGAAGTTTTCGTTTTTAATCTTGTAAATGCTGATACAAGAGAGGGGCAGGTTTTAAGCAGGCTTTTTGATAAGTTGGAACAGATCAAAAATGCTCTCGGTAGCGATAAGGTTTTTGACGTAATTTCTGAAGTTTTTGAAGGAAAAAATTTATCCCAGTTACTAATAGACGCCGCTGTTCACGCAAGAAGTCAGGAAGAAATTTTAAAAGAAATAGAGATAAAAGTTGATGAGGAATACATAAGGAAAATAAAAGACAATCTTGGAGATACATTAGCAACAAGATTTATCGATTATACAAGAATTAGAGAAATGAGGGATAAAGCATTAGAGCATAAGCTAATTCCGGAATATACAGAAAGTTTCTTCAAAAAGGCATTTTCTTTAGTCGGTGGAAAGTTTGTAGAAAGAAAAGACGGATTTTTAGCGATAGAAAGAATTCCTTATGAGATAAAAGAGATAGCATATGAAGACAGTTTTAAAAGAAAGTATGGGCAGTTATTACCAAGAGGATACAGGAAGGCTACTTTTGACAAAGAAATAGCTTTTAAAAATCCAGATGCTGAATTTCTTTCATTTGGACATCCTCTATTTGAGGCGACTTTGAAATGGATAGAAAGATATCTTTATGATGAACTTTTAAAAGGTGGAATTTTTTACGACCCGGACAGAAGATTAGACGGTGAAATTTTGTATTATGAAGGTACTGTTAAAGATGGAAGGGGAAGGATAGCAGGAAAAAGATTATTTGCGTTTTATATTGACGAAAAAACAGGTCAGATAAAAGAGATAAACCCTTCTATCATCTGGGATTTAAAACCGGCAGAAAAACAATCTATTGATATTGATCTGGAAGATAGGAAAAAGGGAGTTTTGGTAACAACTCTTTATTCTTTAAAAAAGTATAGAGAAGAGCTTAAAAAAGAAAGAGAGAGACAGGCTAAAATCAAAGAGAAATATGGAATAAAATCTCTTGAATATTTGATTCACAAACTAAATGATGAACTTTTTGAGCTTGAAGAAAGGAAGATTAAAGGTGAAGATGTTGATATTGTTATAAGAAATAAGGAAGAAAGAAAAAGGAAATACGAAAAGGCACTTCAAAAGCTAAAAGAAGATATACAGTATGAAACAAATCTATCAATTGAAAAACCGCAGTTTATAAGTGCCATCAAAGTTATTCCATATCCACAAAAAACAGATTACATGGTTTCAGACGAAGAGATAGAAAAAATAGGAATGGAAGTTGCTCTGGAGTATGAAAAGAGAAATGGAAGAATTCCTGAAGATGTTTCGGCTGAAAATCTTGGTTTTGATATTCGCTCAAAGGTTAAAACAGAAGATGGAGAAAAGGTTGAAAGGTATATTGAGGTAAAAGCAAGGGCAAAAGAAGGCTCTGTTGCATTAACCCAAAATGAGTGGTTTAAGGCAATGAGGTTTAAGGATAAATATTATCTATATGTGGTTTTAAACGCCTCAGCAAATCCACAGCTTTATATAATCCAAAATCCAGCCGAAAACCTGAAACCAGAGCAAAAGGTTGAAGTTGTGAGGTATGTAATACCTTTAGAGGAGATAATCAGATGAAAAATAAAAAAGAAAAATTAACGCCTATAGTTAAAAAACTTAAAGGACTTCTAAAAAATAAAAATGTTAAAGAAGAAAACTACAAAAAGTATTTACATAATAAATATTTAAGAAAATTTTATATAATTCAATAAGCAGTTAACGGAGAAAAATTATGTTAAATTTAGAACTTAAATTAAAAAATTTTTTATCAATAAAAGAGGCAGATTTAAACAGCAAAAACAATATAACTGTTTTAATTGCACCAAATAGAGCCGGTAAAACACAGATAATGCTTTTACTCTATTCTATCTTTTGGAGTTGGTGGAAAGTTTCTAAAGATAATAAAAAAAGTAAGGATTTTGAGGAAGAACTAAAAAGGAAAATAAAAAATGTGCTTTTGCTTAAAAAGATAGATGAATTAAAAGCATGGGATAAAAAAACATATAACATAGAATTGAGATTAGATTTTTCTGAAATAACATTTGAATTAATTAATTTTCAAATAAAAAATTTTGAATCCACCAATTATTTAAAAATAAGTCCTTTATATATGCAACTATCTGGTTTAGGAGATTACTATAAAGGGATATACTCTTTAAAAAAATATTATCCTCAATGGAAACTAATTTCAGAGGCTATAACTGATTTACTTTCAGATTTATTTATAATTTCTTCAGAAAAAGTAGAAACAGATAAAGAAAATCAAGAATTTTTAAATCTATTTGAAAAACTTTTTGGCTCAAAATTTTATATCCAAAATGAAAGGATATACATACAAGAAAAAGGAAAAAAATACGGAATTGAAAAAACAGCCTCTGGTCTAAAATCTTTGAGCTGGTATTATCTGATTTTAAGATATAACCTTATAGGAAACGTTCTATTTATTGACGAACCAGAAGTAAATCTTCACCCAGTTTATATAGACAAATTAGCTTACTTTTTGTATAAGCTGTCTGAAGGGAGAAAAATATTTATAGCAACTCATTCAGACTATTTACTGGAAAGTTTTAACAAACTTATGTCTAAAAACGATTTTAAAATTGATGTTTGGGAAGGAGTTTTAAAAGAAGATGGGGCTATTTATAGTTCCTATGAAGCTGATAAAGATAATTTAATAGATACTTCACCTTTAACGGAAGTTTATCTAAATATTTTAAGAGAAGGCTTTGGAAATGAATGAGTTAGACTTTGAAGAGATAAGTAAAATTTTTCAAGATTTTTTCAGAATAGATACAATCAGCCATTGTGATATTTTAAAGTTTGAAGGGGATAGCATCTTTTTAACAGAGGAAACGGTATATATTGATAAAAACTTGCTTGATAAGAATGTTTATAACAACGAATTATCTGAAATTGTTAAGAAACTGTGGGGAAGTCATTCTATTTTAATTTGGTATTTAGAACCAGATACATTTAGAAAAAATAAGTTTTTTATTTTAAAAACAAAAATTGACCCAAGATTTTCAAAAATTTTAGGAAAGTTAAACAGAGAAATAAGAAGGTTTAAAAATGGAGCTTATTCCGATATAAAATTTGAGTTTGAAGAAGTATAAAAACAAACACCATACTTGAAAGGATTACTTTTTTATCTTATTTTTAGATAAGACATTTAAAAGAGGTAAAAATTAAGGTTTATACATAGAATATACAGAATTTTTCGGAAAATTTCAGTCAAATTGTAAAAGAGGCTTTAAAGGAATAGTTAAAAAAGAAGAAAAAGGAAAGGGTAATATCCATGGCAGGAAGTTTAAAAGATTGGGAAATTGAGGATGGATTGAAATATGAAAATAAAATGAGAAAAGAAGATATAAAACAAAACGAGGAAAAAAGATGAAGGTTGTTATAGAACTTCCAAATGAGTTAAATTTAAGCGAAAAAGAAATAAAGGTTGCCACATTTATAAAACTATATGAACTTGGAAAAATATCTTCAGGTGAAGCCGCAAAAATTTTAGGAATATCAAGACTTGAATTTTTAGATTTGCTTGGAAAATATAAAGTCCAAATATCACCTGATGAGGAAGAGGAACTCTTAAAAGACATAAAAAATGCTTAAAGTTGTATCAAATACCACACCTCTGCTTTCTTTCATAAAACTAAACAGATTAGATATCCTACAGGAAATCTACCAAAGGATATACATTCCTGAAGCTGTTTATAAAGAGATAGAAACAGGAAAAGGGAAGTATTATAAAGACATTTCAAAGGAAAACTGGATTATAATAAAAAAGGTTAAAAACAAAAATTTAGTTGAAAAATATACGGAATTTATAGATATTGGAGAAGTAGAAGCCATTGCTCTATCTCTGGAAATAAAAGCCAATCTATTACTTATAGACGATAGAAAAGGAAGAACAATAACCGAAAAAGAAAATATTAATATCACTGGAACAGTTGGAATATTAATTAAAGCTAAAAAATTAGGAATAATAAAAGAAATTAAGCCTTACATTTATGAATTGATAGAGAAGGGAAATTTTTATAGTGAAACTTTTATAAAATTAATATTAAAACATTCGGGGGAATGATAAAACATGCAAGACCAGAGATTTATTGAGTTCTCTTTTCCTGTGAAGGAGGTTAGTGAGCAAGGAGCTAAAGAGAAAAATATCAGACACGGGCATATATCTACTCTCCATATCTGGTGGGCAAGGCGTCCACTTGCAACAAGCAGAGCTACAAACTATGCCGCTTTAATCCCAGCACCAAAAGATATGGACGAATATAACAAAAAGAGAAACTTTATCGTTGAACTTTCAAAATGGGAAAACTCTTTAAACCATCAGATAATAAATCAGGCAAGGGAAGATATATTAAAGGCTAACGATGGAAAACCGCCAAAAGTTTTAGACCCATTCGGTGGTGGTGGAGCAATTCCACTTGAGGCTTTAAGGCTTGGTTGTGAAGTTTACAGCAACGATTATAACCCGGTAGCCGTTTTAATCCAAAAATGCACCCTTGAATTTCCCCAAAAGTATGGAAAAGAAAAGATAAAAATAAAACAAAAAAATGGAATGTTTGAGGAAGAAGTTAGCAGACTTGTTTATGATGTTGAAAAATGGGGGAATTATGTTTTAGAAGAGGCAAAAAAGGAAATAGGGAAATTTTACCCAAAAGATAAAGACGGCTCTATACCGGTAGGCTATATATGGGCAAGGACAATTCCCTGCCAGAACCCAACCTGCGGGGCTGAAATTCCTCTAATGCGTCAATTCTGGCTTGCAAAAAAAAGTAATAAAAAGGTTTCTTTATATCCTTATGTGGAAGGTAAAGAGGTTAAGTTTAAAATAGTTGGTGATGGATATGAGCCTATGCCACAGGATTTTGACCCGTCTAAAGGGACTGTCTCAAGGGCAATAGCAACCTGCCCGGTTTGTGGTGGAGTAGTTGAGGCAAACACTACAAGAAAACTTTTTCAAGAGGGAAAATCAGGAGAGAGATTAATAGCTGTTGTTTTACACAAAGAGGGAGAAACAGGCAAAAGATACAGAGTAGCAACTGAAAAAGATTATCAGATTTTTAAAGAAGCTGAAAAGTATCTTGAAGAAAAGAGAAGAAAGTTAATGGAAGAATGGGGAATAGACCCAGTGCCGGATGAGCCTTTGCCACCAAAAGAAACATTAGGTTTTCGTGTTCAAAGATATGGAATTTTAAAATGGGGAGAACTTTTTAACTCTCGCCAAAAATTAGCTTTGATTACTTTTACTGAAAAGGTAAAAAATGCTTATAAGGAAATGTTAAAAGAAGGCTATGATGAAGAATACGCTAAAGCTGTTGTGAGCTATTTGGGATTGGCAATTGATAGGATTGCGGATTATAATTCTAATTTAACTGTCTGGGCTGTTGCAGGTGAGTTTATAGCTCATACATTTGGTAGACAAGCATTACCAA
>JALVEY010000055.1 GCA_027030485.1 Persephonella sp. | reverse complement strand
GTTTCCTCAATCTTCCGAATTGTATCAGACGGCTTAGGTAAGTACGGGCTTTTAGATACTGTAGGAGACGCAGAAACCACAAAGGGATATCTGAAAATAAATGAAGATGCACTGAATGAGTTTTTAAATAGATCAGATGCTAAAGAGATTATTCAAAAATTTTCCGACACATTAGATAGCTATATAAGCACTTATTCAGATAATCTTTCAAGAATGAACCAGAGGTACGATAACAATATAAGAGACCTGAGTGAAAGAATGGAATTTCTTACTGATCGTATCAATAAAGAAATAGAAGTGATGAGATTAAGGTTTGCAAGACTTGAAGTGTACCTGTCAGAGATGCAGTCCCTCCAGCTTAGAATACAAAACTTTGCATCAGGACTTCAGATGCCTGATACAAATGCTAATGAATAAAATTTAACCTAAAAAGGAGAAAGAGTATGACAAACCCATACGCTGCTTATGTAAAAAGTTCAGAAAGTATTGAAAGCAAAGAAGAACTTTTAATTAAGGTTTTTGAAGAGATACTAAGCCTTCTTAACATCTCTATATATGCCATTGAAGAAGGGGACATAAAGACAAAGGCAGAAAGTCTGACAAAGGTAACAGATGCTATTGCTGTTCTTCAGGCATCTCTTGATATGGAAAAGGGAGGAGAAATTGCAAAAAATCTGTACAGCATATATGAGTTTTGTCTTGAGGAGTTATTAAAAGCTAATGCCACAAATGATAAGGAAAAAATCAAACAGATAATAGAAATTTTGACTCCTATATACGAAGGATTTAAAGAAGCAGTGAAGAAAATAAGGGAATAAATCTATGGACATTCTTGTAATTTTGAACAACCAGAAATTAAAGTTAGAAGACATAAAAGATCCAGAAGAGCTAAAAGAGCTTATTGACCAGCTAAGGAATATATCAGATGAAGATATAAAAAAATCTATCAGCAGTGAAAACATTCAAAAAATAAACAGTGTAATTAATGAGATACTTCAAAAGGTTGATCAGCTAAAAAGAGAAACTATATCCGAAATGAAGCAGTCTGGAGAAAAAGTCAAAGGAGTTAGAGAGTACCTGAAAAACATTTAGGTATATTTAATCAAAGTATTTTAAAAGGCTAAGATCCTTGTTTTGAGCTATTGATGCAAGGAGAGCCTGATATGCTGTTCTTGCTTTTTCCAGCTCTGTTATAGCCCCTGCGTAATCAGCATCTTCCAATTTAGAGATGAGGTTTTGAAGTTCAACATACTGCTGCTGACCGATCATTTTCAAGTCATCAGCAACATTTATCTGGGTTCCTATTATAGATCTGTGCTGGGATACTTTGTCAAATCCAAGATCAAAGGTTTCTAATATTCTTCTTATTTCACCTAATCTTTTACTTAGAGAACCGGAAGAGTCAGATACGGATATATTTATGTCCGGATCTTTTCCAGACAGCCCTAATCTGTATACACCATCTCTATCCTGAAACACAAATGCCTCAACCAGTCTATTTCCATCAGGATCTGTATTAGACGGATTTGTATTTATAGCGTTAACAAGGTCGTTGAGGGTCATACTGCTGTCGTAAGCTACGGTAAAAGAAGATGAACCGTAATTAATGGTAAGGTTTCCGCTTTCTCCTGCCCCTACTATGTTATCTGCAGGAGAGGTATATCCCATATCAGAGTAATATGCTGGCAGTTTAGATAGATCTCCCTGATCAATTATCTGGAGAATATCATCTACCGCTTTCACAACACCTATTTTATGGCTGACCTCTTCAGGATCAACAGTATTGTTTGAATTAGAGTCTACCCATACGCCTGATTGAATAGTTCCAAGGTAATCTTTTCCAATGAATGTTGTATTAAGCTCAACACCAGGAGCAACAGGAACGGTTGTATCAACAAACTCTCCCTGATATATACCCCTTTGATCAAAGGGATCTATCTGGGATTTTACACCTCCAAAGATCCTTGAATCTCCTATAGACACATTTGCCTGTTTTATTATGTAATTCCTTATTGACTGGAAATAGTCCTTAAAGATCTGGGCATCTTCATAATCAAGAACGCCTGTGTTGAGAATGTTGACTATGTCAACCCTTACCTCTTTGCTGGTTTCAACAATATCTCCCAATGTGGATTCTGCGATGTCCAGACTGGTTTTTACCAGATCTATATTTCTGTTAAAAGTCTGAATGTCTTCGCTTAATCTTTTGAAACGGAGGGATCTTACATTATCAACGGTGTTGTCAGAGGGAGTCAGAATTTTTTTACCGGAAGCAAGCTCCCTTGTATATCTCTCAAGATCTTTTTCTCTTATTCTGTCATATTTTATAAATGTATCAAAAAAAGCTATATCAGGAATTCTCATAACCAATCACCTGACTTTATTCAGTTTTGAGCTTATTATCGGTATTAATAATTTATTTTTTAGTAATCACTTAACAAGATTTAAGACAGTCTGTAAAAGCTCGTCTGTTACGTTTATTATTTTAGCAGAAGCCTCATAGGCTCTCTGTAGTTTTGTCAGGTTAATAAGCTCCTCATCAATGTTTACTGCAGATATCTCTTTTATTTTTTGATCTAAACTGTCAAGTAAAAATCCAGAATCTTCAGCAAGGGTTTTTATCTTTGAAAGTTCAGAAGATACAGGTGCTACCATATTTGAACTGTAAAACTCATGGAAGGATTTTTCTTTTATCAGGTTGTAGTTTGTGGTGTTATTCAGGTTGTATGTTATCCCACCAATAGTGATTGATCCGTCTGCAAGCAGGTCTGCTTCCTCAGCAGTAGTTAAAACTCCGGTTATGTCATCTTTAATATTTATTATCTTCTTAATATTTGTGTTGTCGGAATTTGTGTAAGCAGGATCAGATGCAGCAGCTATCTGTTTTGGGTCTGTTATGTTAACGACTATATTTGAGGCATCAATATTTGTTAGCGAGCTTTCTGGATCTATTCCAAAAAAGTCAATACCTGTGTTTCCGTTAAGATCATAACCCTGTCTGTGCTGTTTATTTACCACAAGCGTTAATGTGGCTGTAAAATCATTAAGCTGATCTATAGCTTCATTAACTTTTTTTATTCCCTTCAAATATCCTCCTATTTTGCCGTTTCCTAATATGTCTGTTATATTGTTTCCTCCAACCCTTATCACCGGATTTCCTGAGCTGTCTGTTTCAAATGTTGCAGTGCTGACCTGATCATATACAACAAGGGAAAAGCCTTTAGCTGTAAATAGATCTACAGTTTTGTCCTCATTTATTCTGATTTTCACGTCTATTAGAGATGAGATCTCTTTAAGAACCCTGTCCCTCTCATCTAAAAACTCATTCAGCCTTACTTCATCATTGAAAAAGAACTTTATATTTTTGTTCACATAGGCAAGCTGTTTTGTAAGGTTGTTAAGTTTCTGGAGGTTGTCTTTTATGGAAAGAGAGGTTTTTTCTTTTATGTTCTGGAGAGAGTTGTAATCATTTCTGATCCTGCCTACAAGGGCTGTAGCTTTTGATATAACAGAGTATCTTGCGGCAAGGTCGTCCGGATTAACCGCAACATCATTAAATGAGTTGAAAAAATCATTAAGTTGGGAGGAAAGTCCCGATCCCATTATATCGTTATAAAGGGATTCTATCTGCTGTAGTATATCCTGATAGCCTTCATATCCAGTTTTCTGGTTGTTGGCATTCAGATACCTATCAAAAAGTGCCCTGTCAAAAACCCTTTCTATTTTTTGTAGATAAACACTGCTTGCAGGCATGTCAGATAGATGATTAACCCTTCTTGCATACCCTTCAGAGTACAGGTTCGTCATATTTTTGTTAACATTATCCATCGCCCTTTTGTGTGTTAATAAAGACTGTCCTGCCATAGAAAGGGCAAAGAAAAGAGACATCATTTTACCTCATTTAGTTATTGATTATTATAATTATCGGCAGAAATCCTGAAATATTTCAGCCCTAAAAGTTCTTCAGCTCTTCCTGATCTATCTTTTCCTGTTTTTTGAATATCTCTGTATTTTTCTTTTCTATATAATCCTGTTTTTTATAAACATAATAAAAAGTGATCACATATCCTATGAAGGCAACAGAGTGAAAAACAACCTGAACAGGACTTAAAAGCCCTTCATCAAACACAAGGGAAAGGATTTCTGAAACAACAGCAGAAAGAAATATAAAAAAGAAGGTTATTCCATATAGTATGGTAATTTTTCTATTCAGTAAATAATCTTCATAGGAATAATAAAAAGAGATTGATCTTTTTTTCTCTTCATCTGTAGATTTTTCTTCAACAGAAGAATTTAATGTTTCTGTAGTTTCCGCCATTATTAACCCCGTATTTTCTTACCGTTCTTCTTGAATTTAATTATCAGTACCGTTTTATATAAAGTCAAGAAAAAAATACAAAACTACAATATAAATTACAATTTTTTTACCGATCCAATTTATACACCTGGAGTTATTAAACCGTAATTCCCCGCTTTTTTTCTATATATAACATTTATTTCTCCTGTTTCAGAATTTCTGAAGGGAAGGAAAAATGCTCCTGTCTCCTCAAGAATCATCATAGCATCTTCAACGGTCAATGGTTTTTCAAGGGGCATAGGTTCCTGAACTATTAGTGGTCTTTCTATACTTTCTTCTTGAGGGGTTAACTGTTTCATTTTTTCTGCCCTTGCAATTCTCCTTGCTTCCTCCTTTCTTCTACTTTTTAGCCTTACAAGCTGTCTTTCCACCTCATCTATAACAAAATCAATTGCTGAATAAAGATCATTACTTTCCTCCCAAGCGTGAATCACTCCCCCACCTGGAGTATTAAAATAAATATCTATATCAACTCTGTTTCTGTGTCTGTGTTTTTCAAATGTATAAGTAACCCTCACCTGAACAGAATCATCAGCAACATCAATATCCTTGATGTACGGTTTTAGCCTTTCAAGTTTATGTTCAGTGTAGCTTTTGATAAATTCTGTCACATCAATGTTCTTTCCCACATGTTCTACTCTCATTTTCTCATCCTCCTATTTCTTGAATCAGGTATATTTAATTGTTCTCTATATTTTGTGACTGTCCTTCTTGCAACATTAATTCCTTTATCTTTTAAAATGTCAGCTATTTTCTGATCGCTTAAAGGCTTCCTTTTGTCTTCATTTTCAATAAGCTGGGCGATCATATATTTTACCTTTTCAGTTGATATATCGCCAGTAGAAGAAGACAATTTTGTTGAAAAGAATGCTTTAAGAGGAAGTATACCTGTTGGAAGTTGAACATACTTGCTTGAAACAATCCTGCTAACTGTTGATTCATGAAGACCTACTTGATGTGCAATATCTTTTAAAATTAGAGGTTTTAGGTACTCCTTCCCTTTTCTAATAAAATCAGATTGATACTCTACAAGTATCTGGGTTATTTTTTTTAGATTTTCTCTTCTTTGCTCAATTCCTTTGATTATTCCTATTGCTTTTTGAAGTTTTTCCTCAAGAAATTTTCTGGTTTCTTGAGGAATCGTTTTATCAGATATGAGTCGTCTGTAAGAGGTTGTAAGCTTAAGCTTAGGTATATTGATCTCATTAACCATAACCTCAAAATAATCTCCCATATCATACACATAAACATCAGGCTCAATATATCTGACAGGTTCATCAAAGTAGTTTATTGCCGGGTATGGTTTTAATGATCTAATATTACAAATTACATCTTTTATTTTATCTTCTGGAATGTCAGGATATTTTTCGGTTAAAGAGTTCATATCATTTATAAGATCAAGACTGTTTTTTATGATATTTTGTGCAATATTATCTACACCAAAAAGCTCTTCATATTGAACAAGTAAGGATTCTTTAATGTTTTTTGCAGCTATTCCTACAGGTTCAAGCCTCATAAGCTTTTGTCTTACAGTTTCCACTTGCTGTGGAGACACTTTTAATTTTTTAGATATGTCCTCAACACTTACAGTTAAAAAACCTTTTTCATCAATGTTCCCCACTATTTCACGGGCTATTTCCTTTTCTATTTCCTCAAACTCTAAATCTATTTGAAAATCAAGGAGATCTATCAAAGAAGGTTTATAGGGTATTCTATTAGATAAACTTTTTTCATCTTCCTCTTCATAATACTTTGATAAATCCCTTACAGGTTCGTAATTTGACTCTATATTTACCACTTCTTCCAAGAAAGGATTTTCCTCTAATTCTGTTTTTATTGTTTCCTGAAGTTCAAGCTTAGGTAAAAGTAGTAAAGCAAGCTGCTGTTTTAGACTAACAGTTAAAATTAGTTTATTCTGAAGCTTTACTTCAAGCCTTTGTTTAAGCATTTTGCAGTATTCTATGTATCTCCTTTATTAACTCTTTTTTGTTTTCTGCTTTAATAATTGGTCTGCCAATAACTAATATATCTGCACCTTCTTTTACAGCAAACTCTGGGGTTGCAACCCTTTTCTGATCATCATCGGAATTTGAAAATCTTATTCCAGGAGTTACACAGATAAATTCCTTTTTTATTTCTTCTTTTAACCTTCTTACTTCAAACGGGGAGGAAACTATACCGTCAACCCCCAGACTAACAGCTGTCTTTGCAAGTTTTAAAGCAAGCTGATCAAGGGAATATCTTGTTCCTAAATATTTTAGATAGTCTTCATTATGACTTGTTAATACAGTAACCCCAAGAAGTTTTAAATCAGACCCCCTTTTAGCCTCTACAGCTTTTTCCATCATCTCTTTTCCGCCAAGGGTGTGTATAGTCAGATAGTCAGCTCCTATCTCTACAGCAGACTTCACACCGTTGTAAACTGTATTTGGTATGTCATGTAGCTTAAGATCAAGGAAAACTTCAAATCCTTTCTTTTTGATTTTTTTTATAAGGTCTGATCCTTCTTTTATAAACAGTAAATAACCTATCTTTATTATTATTTTTTCATTTCCCAATTGATCCAAAATGGAAAAAGCTTCTTCCTGATTTTCCACATCAAGTGCCAAAGCCAGTTTAGGTTCCAAATTTCCTCCACACATACAATTTTTATACCAGTTTAATAATATTGCATATGGATTAAATTTTCAATCAAGAATAGGCAAGCTGGATAGCCTTTTTAATATCCTCAAATAATGTGATTTCTTCGTTCTGGTTTCTTAAAACATAGGCTGGATGGTATGTAAGATAAAGCAGGTGGTTTTCCCAGTTTATAACACTACCCCGCTCCTTTGTTATTGCCACATGTCTTCCTAAGAAAGCTCTTGCTGCAGTAGCTCCTAATAAGCACAAAACTTTTGGCTGGATAATATCAATCTGTTCTCTCAGATAAGGAAAGCATGACTCCATTTCCCACGGGGTTGGGGTTCTGTTTCCGGGGGGTCTGCATTTACATACATTTGTTATATAAAACTCTTCCCTTTTGTACCCTGCTGCCTCTATAAGCCTTGTCAGAAGTTTACCTGCCCTTCCTACAAAAGGTCTTCCCTGTTTATCTTCGTCTCCTCCGGGAGCTTCCCCTACAAACATAAGCTTTGCGTCAGGGTTTCCCTCCCCTAACACAGCCTGCAGTCTGCTTTTGTAAAGGTCGCACTTTTTACATTCCTGAATAGTTCTGTTTATTTTTTCAAGCTTTTTAATCTTCTCCTGTAGGCTGTCTTTTTTCATTCCACTCTCCGTATAAATATACTCATACCCAAGCTCTTGAAGAATCTTTATATGTTTTTTCAACTGTTCTTTCATTTTATGTAACCTACCGCCTGCTGTATATTTTTCACCTTGATGACAGATCTGTCATCTATGTCTGTACTTGCCGGAACAAGTATTTTATCAAATCCAAACCTCTTTGCCTCTTTTATTCTGTGTTCTGTGTAGTGGACAGATCTGATCTCCCCTGTTAGCCCAAGCTCTCCAAATGCTGCCAGATTTTTGGGAACTGGAATGTTTTTTAAAGACGATATAACAGCAAGAGCTACAGGCAGGTCAACGGCAGGTTCTTTTATGTTGATACCACCGACTATGTTCACAAAAATATCCCTGTCTTTAAGAAATACCCCTGTCTCTTTTTCTATTATGGCTGTAATTATAGACAGTCTGTTTATGTCAAAACCCTGCGTTTTCCTCTGGGGAACAGCATACACCGTTTTTGAGACAAGTGCCTGCACTTCTACCAGAACAGGTTTTGATCCTTCTGTAAAGGGGAAAATAATGCTTCCGGCTTTTCCTTCTGGTCTTTCTGAAAGGAAAAATGATGAAGGGTTTTGTACCTCCTTTAATCCTTTGTCTTCCATAGAGAAAACAGCAAGCTCCCCTGCTGCACCAAACCTGTTTTTAACCACCTTCAGCACTCTGTAAGCATGTCCCCTTTCCCCTTCAAAATGTGCAACGGTATCCACTATATGCTCAAGAACTTTCGGTCCTGCTATGTTTCCCTCTTTAGTTACCTGTCCTACGATAATAGAAGAAATTCCTCTGGACTTTGAGATCTCTGTAAGTTTTGAGCTTACCTCCCTTACCTGTGATACAGATCCTGCTGCCGATTCAAGCTGAGAGGTGTATACAGTCTGAACAGAATCAACAACTATAAAATCAGGTTTTAGCTGGTCTATGGAGTGTATGATGTTTTCAAGAACCGTCTCAGAAAGGACAAAAAGGTTGTCATTTAATGCGTTTATTCTTTCTCCTCTCAAAAAAACCTGATGGGCAGATTCTTCCCCTGTGATGTAAAGAACCTTTCTTTTTCTGGATATGTTTGATGAGACCTGAAGAAGTAATGTTGATTTTCCTATTCCCGGTTCACCTGATACAAGAATAACCTGTCCTGTTACGATACCTCCTCCAAGAGCTTCATCAAGTGTTTTTATACCTGTTGAGATCCTTTCGTAAGACTGCTGAATTTTTGCTTTTGTTATAGGTTTTGGGGTTGATAATGGTTTATGCTGAACTGGTTTGTCCTTTTTTTGTATGGTTTCCTCTAACAGGGTGTTCCAGCTTCCACAGGAGGCACATCTTCCTGACCATGTGGGGAAAGATGCACCACACTCTGTACATACATATACCGTTTTTTGTTTTGCCATTTATATAAAAACCCTTAATTTTTTGAAATTATCTTAAACCTTTTTTTGAAAAAAACAAGAGGGGATCAGATTATTGATCTGTCTTCTGATATGCTCAGTACTTTTATCTTTTTTTCTGAAAAGAGAATGTCTTTTAAGTCCTTATCTAAAAAGCCAAGATAAAGATCAGGATCAACCTTTTTAAAGAGGGATAAAAACTTTTTCTTCACTTCTGCTTCTGTGGACACAACCCAGATCAGCATACTTTCGCCAATTTTTTCTATGTCTCTCCATTGGGCTGAGATTTTTATACTAAGCAGTATAGGATCTTTTTCTATTCTTACCTGCCAGCCTTCAGATGTGGGAATAATGTAAGGCTTATATCCTTTCTCAATAAGTTTCCATTTGAGAAAATTGGCTACGCTTTTTCCAAATAAACTGTTTGGGTGCTCAAGATCCTCACCTGTAAGATCAAACATCTGGGTTTCAAATCTTACTATCATAAAAAAAAGAGTAAAATCCTATCGAGAAATGTTGTATGTTTAAACTCATATTAATTTTAATAATGGATTATTAATCTTTAAACTTTGAAGCTTCCCCTTTAGCTATTTTATCACACATTTCGTTTTCTGTATGTCCAGAATGGGCTTTAACCCATATAGGATTTACTTTGTGTTTGTTTAACAGCCTGTATATCTCCTGCCATAAATTTTTGTGGGCTATTTCCTTTTTTGAAGATCCTTTCCAGTTATTTTTTGCCCATCTGTGGATCCAATCTTTTATAGCCTGAACCACATAGTTTGAGTCTGTGTACAGATCTACTTCACAGGGTTCTTTTAGAGCTTTAAGACCTTCAAGTACAGCTGTTATCTCCATCTCATTATTTGTTGTTTCTTTTTTTCCCCCTTTAAGGATTTTTTGATGGCTGTTATAACGGAGGATTGCACACCAGCCGCCCGGTCCTGGATTTCCGAGAGAAGAGCCGTCAGTAAAAATCTGAACTTTTTTCATTACCACCCTATAATCTCAAATGTTATCGGCAGTTCTATTGTAAGATCCCCTTTTGGAGGTTTTTTTCCGTATTTTCTTCCAAACTCAGGTACATATCTTTTTATAAGTTTGATAGCTCCTTTGTCAAGTATGTTGTAATTACTGCTTTGTATTATTTTTATTGAGCTTTCATCAATAGAGCCATCTGCCCTGATAGTAAACCTTACAACAAGAGAACCTTCTATCCTTAATCTTTTTGCCATAGGTGGGTACAGATCCTTCTTCCGTGCAAGTTCATTTAAATATTTTTCAAGTTCTCTAATGTAAGCTAAGATATCCTCGTCTGATTCTTTCTTTTCTTTTTCCAGTTCTTCCTTGCCGTGCTGGTAAATTAGATCTTTTCCCTTTAGATTAGACAGGCTGAACTGCTGTGGTTCAAGCTGTTTTTCATTGATATTGATGTTTTGTATTTCATCTTTTATCTGTTTGATTTCTTCTTCTTTTATCTGGACTACTTCCTTTTTAGGAATTTCCTTCTCAGTTTCTTTTATTACAGGTTTCACCTGAGGTTTAGGTTTTGGCTTTGGCTTAGGTTTAGGCTTGGGTTTTGGCTTAGGCTTTGGCTTGGGTTTTGGTTTTGGTTTAGGTTTTGGTTTTGGTATCTTTTTTTTAACCTGAGGGGCTTTTTCCTTCTTTTTTTCAGGCTTTACAATATTTATGTAAACAATTTTTTCTTTTTTTTCGGGTTTTTTTTCCTGTCTTGTGATGTAAAACAAGGCTGCGAAGATACTGCTGTGGATAAATATAGATAAGATAAATCCTATTAAAAAATTTCTTTTTCCGTTATTAAATCTTTTCAATTTTTATTCTAATTTTGAAGTTTCTATTGAGTATCTTTCTAATCCCTCAGATCTACAGGTATCAATAACGGTAATAACCTTCTGGAAAGGAACATCTTTGTCAGCTCTTAAAACAACCACAGCTTCTTTAGGCAGTTTTTTTATCTTTTTTTTAAGGATATTTATACTCCCTTTTTGATCATCTATGTATATTGATCCGTCTTTTTTTATGGTAACCACAACTTTTTTTTGTTTGATCTCTTTTGATTGGGAAGTTTCTGCTTTTGGAAGATTAAGGGGTATTTTACCTTCAACTATAAATGTTGCCGTTGCAAGAAAGATTATTAAAACAACAAGTATAATGTCAACAAAGGGGGTCATATTTATTTCTGATATTTCTTTGTCGTCTTCATCTATAAGCTTCATCATTCCCTCATATCAATAGGTAGATTTTTTCTGTATTCATAGGTCAGCAGTATTTTCTTTATTCTTCTGACAAAGTAGTTATAGGCGATAACAGAAGGGATTGCAACAAACAGCCCCATAGCTGTTGCTACAAGGGCTTCTGATATTCCTGTCATAACTACCCTTACCCCAAAATGTTCAGCAACCCCAAGATCGTGGAAGGCTTTTATAATTCCTAAAACAGTTCCAAAAAGTCCGATAAACGGTGCATTGTTGCCGAATGTTGCAAGTATTCCAAGTCTTTTTTCAAGGCTCAGCTTTAAAGTAAGAGGGTCATAATCCATCATATTTTTTTCTATCTTCGGTATTGTTATCAGCCTTTCTATCACAACAGCAACCCCAACTATACTCATCAGAATTAAGATATACAAAACAGGATCTCCGCCTATAAGGGCTATATTCAGTATTGTCTGTGTAAGGGACATTCTTAACCTCTAAAAATATTTTTGGAATAATTTTATAACATAAGGCGGTCTTCCTTCTCATGT
>JALVEY010000054.1 GCA_027030485.1 Persephonella sp. | reverse complement strand
AGAAGTATAGAAGGGGTGGAAGTGGCATTTATAATGATACAAAAACCTGATCTTGAAACATGGAGGGTTTCGCTGAGGGGAAAAGGAAGGATAAATGTGCAGAAAATAGCAAAAAGGTTTGGCGGTGGAGGTCATAGAGATGCAGCTGGATGCAGGATAAAAGGGTCAGAAGAAGAAGTAAAACAAAAGCTTATAAAAGCGGTAAAAGATGAGATAGACCTGCAGTTAAAAGAAAAAGTTAATGTTTAGTTTTCTCTTCCCCTTTTTCCTCAGAAACGATGTACTTCTGGACATCTTTGTACATATTCCTGAAACCGGCAGCCACGCCGAAAAAGAAAAACAGTATTGTAAGCCAGGGTGATGTTCCGAAATATTTATCGAGGAAATACCCTAACAGAACACCAACAACAACCCCTGAAACTAAATGAAGACCTATTGATCCTATCGAGAGATACTGAATGAAACCTTTTTTTGCCATTTATTTAAGGCCTAATACATCCATCATGTCGTAAAGACCGGCAGGCTTATCCTTAATCCATTTTGCTGCCTCAACAGCACCCTTTGCAAAAATATCCCTTGAGCCTGCTTTGTGTGTCAGTTCTATCCTTTCTCCCATTCCTGCGAATATCACAGTGTGCTCTCCAACAACATCTCCACCTCTGAGGGCAAAAACAGCTATCTCATCTGAAGGTCTGCCGTTTTCGTAAATACCTTCCCTTCCGTAAACAACATTTTTTATACCAGTTTCTTCCTTCAGTATGTCTACTATCTTTACGGCTGTTCCTGAAGGGGCGTCCTTTTTGAACCTGTGGTGCATCTCAACAACTTCTATGTCGTAGCCCTTACCCTTTAATGCTCTTGCAGCCTCCTGAACCAGTTTAAAAAGCAGGTTAACACCTATACTCATATTTGGGGCAAGAACAACAGGAACATCTTTTGACAGTTCTTTAATCTCTTTTATCTGATCATCAGTAAAACCTGTAGTTCCTATAACCATACCTTTCTTATTTTTGTCAGCAGCTATCAATCTAAGGTGAGACAGAACAGCTTCTGTATTTCCTGCAAAATCAATAACAACATCTGTTTTTTCTAAAAGTTTTGAAAGGTCTGAAAATATAGGGGCATCTATTTTTTCGCCTATCAGTTCTCCTACATTTTCATGGAAGTGTACACAGTCAGGACTTTCCACTCCACCAGTGATCTGTACCTCAGGATCCTGATATGCTATCTGGGCTATCTTTCTTCCCATTCTGCCCATTATTCCAGAGATTACGATCCTTACCATCAGTTATCCTTTCCCTCCGGCGAAAATATTAGATCTGCAAGTTCATGGAGAGTGTTATCTACCTGTTCTGGAGGAACAACAAAGGGTGCGATAGCGATATCGACACCCTCAGCAAATATCAGGTTTTTTAAAAGGTTTTTTATCTGTTCCACATCTTCAGGGGAAACATCTTTTCTAAATGATTCTGTTGCTTCTTTATCAGTCACGAAAAAACCGACAATGGCAAAGGGATATGCCTTTTTTTCCCCTTCCATTATTTTTCCTTAGTTCCCATCTTGTACATAACCGTTCCCCACAGAACAAGGAGCATAGCAAGCATTAAAATAAAAAGTATAACCTCAGCTGGTGGAATTCCTCCGTAAGTTGCCTCCATGCCACTTAACCTCCTGATTTTATTAATAATTATACTAAATGTATTTATCTAAAAAAGCAACTCAGCCCTTTTTGTAGTCTGTGTAAACAAAATATATCCCTTCCATTGACAAAAACTTATCATACACAAAATCTATTTTCAGACCCTCTGATATAAGCTTTCCGTTCCCACCTGTTATTATCACCCGATGATTATAACCTGCTTCTTTATTTATCTTTTCAACAATACCTTCAACCATTGAGACATAACCATGATAAAGGCCTGTTCTAATACTATCTACCGTTGTTTTTCCTATTACATGAGTAATTTTCTCAAGATTGACCGAAGGTAGTTTTGCTGTTTTGGAAAACAGTGATTCAACGCTTGCGTCTATTCCGGGAAATATGGCACCTCCTACATATTCAGCTTTTTCATTTATAACATCAAAAGTTATGGCAGTTCCAAAATCTATAACGATTGAAGGATAGCCGTACTTTTTCACCACAGCATAACCATTGACAAGTCTATCTATCCCAACCTCATCAGGATTTTTATATTTGTTGGTTATATGGATTGGAAGATCTCTCCCTATGAAAAGGGCTTTTTTCCCTGATATTTTTTTTACAGCCTTTCCAACCCTCTCCTCAACTGTTGGTACTACTGAGGAAATAGCATAATCTTTTATCTCTGGAAAGTCTTCTATGATTAATATCTGGTAAAGATCAAGAAACCAGTCGTCTTGTGTTTTTCCCCTGTCTGTTTTTAGTTTGTAGCTTTTGATAAGGGTTTCGGATCTTAAAAAACCTATTTCTGTTGTTGTATTTCCTATATCTATACCAATTATCATTTATTATTCCCTGTAAAAATAATCAACAATAGCATTATATACCCCAAAGCTGAACTTCTCTATAAAGTCCTCACTTTTTAAAAGCTGGGCATCAACAGGATCTGTCAGATAAAGAACTTCTATTAGAACAGAAGGTATCCCGGGTGTTTTCAGAACAGCAAAGTTTGCACTGTCCACATCTTTAAAATCTGTTATATTTTTCAGATGTTTTTTTAGATAATAAGCAAAATTTCTTCCCTCTGTCATTGTGGTGCTTATCGCAAGGTCGGCCATTATTCTGTTTACAAGGGGATTTGCACGAACTTTAATATAATTCATAACAGCACTATTTTCCCTTTTCTCAACAAGCCTCGCTATCTTAGATCTCGCTCCTCTAAGGTTCAGGGTGTAAACATAAGTTCCCGATTCTGTTCTTGTAGGCGAGGAATTGCAGTGTATACTTATGAAAAGATCTGCATTCTTTTTAACTGCAAAAACCGTTCTGTCGTAGAGGCTAATAGATCTGTCAGAATTTCTGGTTAGATAAACTTTAAATCTTGGATCTTTTTCGATAATCTTCTTTAATTTTTTTGCTATCTTTAGATTCACGTTTTTTTCTATTAGACCGTTTGCTATAGCACCTGGTTTTCTGCCCCCATGTCCTGGATCTATAACTATAATTTTCCTGTCCCCTGTGTAGTTTATAGGAGTTTCCTTTTTTTTAATTTCATAATTCATTATTATATCGTATATAGGATCAGAGGAAACTTTTGCTGTTTTTCCGCTCGTATTTTTTTTCAAAAAATCAATAACAATTCTATAAGGGTTGTTCAGTGTGTATATCTTGTATCCTTTTATTTTACTGGACACCTCAAAAACAAACTTTGTTGTTTCTCCGTTGTAGATAATGTCAAGACTTTTAACATACTTCCTCTTTAAGATTTTTTTGTTCATTTTCTTGGAGTTTGTATTGAGGCTCAACACGAAAATTTTTGTGTCAAGGAAAGGTATCTCCTCAAAACTTACAGGTTTCCCTGTTTCCAGAACAACCCTGTAAAAGTCAGAATGGTCTGCATGTTTTATTTTTACTGCAAAAGCGGTATTTACAGCAAGCAGTATTAAGATTAAAATTTTTCTAAGCATTATTTGTCCTGCATTTTTTTTACCTTTTTATTATCGGAATGTTTTAAATAAATCTTAAAAGGAGAAAAAATGAGGTTAGGGGTAAATATAGATCATATAGCAACTGTAAGAGAAGCAAGGAAAACATACGAACCTGATCCTGTCAAAGGAGCTTTGATTGCTCAGGACGCAGGAGCAGATCAGATCACATTCCACCTGAGGGAAGATAGAAGGCACATTCAGGACGAAGATGTTGTCAGGCTCAGATGCGTCATAAAAAGAATACCCCTTAACATGGAAATGGCACCAACGCAAGAGATGAAAAAAATAGCTATAAATATAAAGCCAGAAAGGGTAACCCTCGTCCCTGAAAAAAGAGAGGAGATCACAACAGAAGGGGGATTAGATGTTTTGGGAATGAAAGATTATCTGAAAGAATACATAAAGGAAATAAAACAAAAAGGCATTGATGTTGCCCTGTTTATTGATCCTGAAAAAAGCCAGATTGAAGCCTCAGTAGAGGTTAGAGCAGATGCTGTGGAGCTTCACACAGGAGAGTATGCAAATGCAGATACAGAAGAAAAAAAGAATAAAGAGCTTGAAAGATTAAAAGAGGCTTCAAAATACGCAAAAGAAAAAGGACTTAGGGTTTTTGCAGGACATGGGCTGACCTACACAAATGTTCAACCTGTTGCATCAATTCCTGAAATTGAGGAGCTGAATATAGGACACTCTATAATAGCCAACTCTGTATTCTTAGGACTTGATGAGGCTGTCAGAAAAATGAAAAAACTGATGTTAGAAGTTAGAGAAAAAGATTTATACTGAATTTTTTTACCAGTTCTATAAAATGATAGGAAAGATAAAACCCAGATATACCAGATAAAAAGCCAACCACAGCTCCTACTATAACATCAATGGGAAAGTGGGCTCCCATATATACTCTCCCAAATCCTATAAGAAATGCGTACACAATAAAGATAGAAACCAGCAACCAGTTTCCATAAAAAGTTATTACACTTAAAAGGGTAAATGCATAAGCCGCATCTGCCGAAGGGAAACTTTTTAGAGTAACAGGCTCCATAAGGTAAACATCATCTATAAGTTTTGAAGGTCTTTTATGTCTGAAGGTGTATTTCAGTATAGGCATAATAATACCTGTTAATATAAGAGAAACGGTAAGATGTATTAATGAGTTAAAACCTCCATAGAAATAAAAAATAGGAATAAAAAGGGGAAGGGTATAGCTTTTTCCAAGTCTAAAGAAGTATTTATAAAATCTGTCAAGATATGGGTTTCTTTTGCTGTTTATTATTTTGAACAGTTTAACATTCCACTTTATTCTTAATTCCCAGTCTGGTGGAATAATCCTCTTTTCAGACATTTTCCACCTCAAAAAGGTTGGTTATTACAACCGGTCTAAATCCAAAGTATAAACTGCCTATTTTTAGATCATATTCATAAACCTCAAAATGATAAAAACCCTCCTTTTGGGCTCTATAAGAAAAACAGTCTTTTTCTGTTATGACAACAGGATTGTTTTCATACTTCAGTATCTTTACTGTTTTTTTGTGTTTGAAGCTACAGACAAGTTCAGATTTTAGAGGTATTTTGTCTCCTGGGAAGTAGATTTCCCTCTTATTTTCAGCCCAGAAATTTCCATACAGTTGTTTTAATGATATGTACAGGTTTCCTTTTTTTAATGCCTCTATCACATACTCTTTTTTATTTACCGGTTTTTTTGAATAAACTTGATTAACAAGCCATTTAAATCCCTGACGGTAAGATGGTATAAGCAAGCCCTGTGAATGTTCCTGATAAACAACCTTTACGTGAAGATCAAGACCTCCTATTATTTTCAGACCTTTTGCCCTTGCGTAATACAGCCTGACCCATTTTTCAAGGGGTATAAGGGCATTCCATTTATGAAATAAGGTTCTACTGAAAGGTAAGACCAGTATGTTTTTTAATAAACTTATTACAGAAAGGACTTTGTTCCATACGATACCATCCTTTATATTTATCAATTCATACATATACTCTTTATTAAACTCTCCTTTCCACCTGTAATGTTCAAACTCAAAGTTGTTAGGATGGGATATAACAGGAAGTTCATTTCCAAGAAGCAGGACTCTGCCTTCAGGTGTATTTTTTTCTACACCTGCAAATATCTTTTCATCCTCAAAAAATCTGTAATCATCATTATCATGGTCTGTAACAAAAACAAAATCTATACCATTCTCTTCCATCGCTTTTTTTATGTCTGAAGGTTTTCCCAGAGAGTCAAAAGAAAACTGGGTATGTATGTGGGCTATTACATTGTATTTAAAAATATTTTCAGGAAACTGGAAGTCTCCTTTTTCCAGGTCGTTTTCTATGGTAGAAATCTTTTTAAAAGGTCTGAACTCAAGATAGAGGATCAGCCCCACAAAAACAATAAGAAATATATAAAACAACCTTCCTCCTTAACTTGAAATATAGGAAGTATTTTACCATTAGTTAGATGAAATTGTTAAAAACCTGTAAAAAACACCCTTTTTTTCTATGAGTTGATCTTTTGTTCCTTCTTCAGCTATCTTTCCATTTTCCATAACAACTATTCTATCCGCTATTTCCAGAAGTTTGAGCCTGTGGGTTATTAGAATAACCGTTTTATCTTTGAAGTAATTACTTATTTCTTCCATTACAAGCTCTTCTGTTTCAACATCCAGGGCTGATGTTGCTTCATCAAATATAAGAATGTCAGGATCTTTTAAAAATATTCTTGCTATAGATATTCTCTGTCTTTCCCCTCCTGACAACCTTGAACCTTTTTCTCCCAGCACGGTATCAAGACCTTCCTCAAGTTCAAAAACAAAATCAGCCTTTGCTTTTTTGAGGGCTTCTATAAGCTCCTGATCAGTTGCGTCAGGCTTGGCTATAAGAAGGTTGTTCCTTAATGTGTCGTTAAATATGAACACATCTTGGGAAACCATGCCTATTTTTTCCCTCACTGAAGAAACAGAATATTTTCTCAGCTCTAATTCATCTATAAGAACCTCCCCATTATACTCTGTTATCAGGGCAGGAAGAATTTTTACAACTGTTGATTTTCCTGAACCGGTCTGTCCTATAACTGCAACTTTTTCACCTTTTTTGATTTTCAGGTTAATATTTTTTAGTATCTGATTTCCATCTATGTTTAAGGATACTTTGTCGTAAACGATCTCTTTTTTCAGACCTTCAAACCTTACCCCTCTGTCTTCCTCCTGTGGAATGTTCAAGGCAAAAAGAATTCTGTCAATTACAGGGGAAAGGGCTTTAAGGTTTATCGCTCCCCTCTGGAGAGTTTGGAGGGAGTTAACCAGAATAAGAATACCACCTAAGAAAGAGAAAAAATCACCAGCGGTTATTTCTCCTTTTATTATCCTTAAGCCTCCATAAAATATTATACCTGCAACAGCAACATAAGCTATTATCTCCACAGATGATAGGTAAACAACATCATAAAATCTGTTTTTTTTCTGACTTTTAAACAGATTTTTATTTATTCTTCTGAAAAGCTTTATGAAAAAGTCTGTTTGAAATAATTTTACTATCTCAAACCCTGATATTATCTGGTTAAGATTCTGCAGGTAATCTGAAAAATCCTCCTGAAGTTTTTTTGAGTATTTTTTTCTTTTTTCACCAAAAAAATGAAGAGCATAAGCCAGAAGAGGAACAGTAATAAGAAATATTATAAACATTTTCCAATCTCTATAAAAAAGAACACCTACCACAGCAAAAACGGTAAATATTTCTGTTATAACATTAGTTCCTATCGTTGATGAAATCTCCCCAAATCTTTCCACATCTGTTGTAGCTCTACTAACCAGATCACCGTGATTTTGTTTTCTAAAAAAAGAAGGTACTGCCCCTAAAAGATTTTTGTAAATCCTATTTCTTAAAACATAAAGGGCTTTATAAATAACGAGGGGATATATATACCCTTTCAAAAAAGATCCGATCTGTTTAAATAAAGCAAGAGTAATAATAACGGTAATGATCCAGTACAGTTTTTCATAGCTCTTAGCTATAAAAACATCGTCTACAACATTTTTTACTATGTAAGCCAGACCTGCCAGCGCACCTGACTCCAAAACAGAACCAATTACAGCAAGGAGTATTAAAGGCCAGTAAGGTTTATAGGTTTGCCATAAGAATCTTAAATCCTTTTTTTCCATCAGTACCTTTTAATCCTGTCCTGCTGAAGTTTAATAAGATCTTCCAGCACATATATGTGAATTGTTTTATATTTCCAGCCACGATAAATAATATCATAACTGTAGTGGGCTTTTACTTTTCTGAATGAATTTTTTACCTTGGTATGAAGACCACTGTATGTAACGTAAATCCCTGTGTATCCCTTGCCCTCAAACTGCTCAATCCCCGGCCACAGATCAAACTGGTTCATTCTCCTGCTTATAACAACGGTGTAAACCCTTGGGTTACCTTCCATGTAAAACCACAGCTGTGATGCTATATGGTAGTTTCTTGAGAAAACAAAATATTTGTCTGTTTTTAAGTTTCTGGCTATTTCAGACACCTTTTTCCCTAGCTCTTCCCAGCCGGTCATCCTGTGTATAGGGTCTATCTTAGGAGGGTAAAGCTTTCCAAGTCCTATTTTATCAAGATAAAAAGGGTAAAAAAGTGTGAATATACTCCATACAGAAAGCAAAAGGGCAGCTGCAAACGATCTGAACCATCTTTTTTTGTAAACATAATAGGCCCCAAGAATATAAAGGGTAGCGTATGAAAAAGCCGGCCAGTTTACCTCAACACCTTTTTTCCTTGAGATATAAAGAAAAACTAAAAAAACAAAAACAGGAAATATCCACAGATAAAATATTTTTGTATCTCTCCTGTCAACAAATCCCCTGTAAAGAGCATACGCAAAAAATGGAAAAAGAAAAACAGAATTTATCCCTATCTGAGAACCTATATACTCGGCTATATAGCTGATAGATCTTTGGAAGGAGATCTCCCTTTTAGCTTCGCCGAGATTAAAAACATGCTTGAAAGTGACAAAATCATTTTGAAAATTCCATACCAAAACAGGTATGGTAAAGAGAGAGGCTGTGCCTACAGAGATATAAAACCATTTTTCCCTGAAGATCTCCCTTTTGTAAAGAAACAAAAACAAAAGTGCCGGAGGAAGAAAAAGAACTATAAGAAATTTAGATAAAAATCCTAACCCTGCAAAAACCCCTGCCATTACCCACTGGTGCGGCTTATTCTCATTAACAGCTTTGTAGAACATATAAACGGTAAGAACCCAGAAAAGAGCAAGGGGGGAATCAGTCAAAAATATGTAGCTTCCTATCTGGTAAGCAGGAACACCAATTATAAAAATAGATGAGAAAAAAGCCAGATTTTCATCTTTGAAAAGATCCCTGACAAACAGATAAACAACAATACCTATCAAAAAGCCTATCAGTATAGCATTTATCCTAACTCCTAACTCTGTATCCCCAAAAATTGATGTTGAGGCAAAATTCATGTAAGCGATTAAGGGAGGTTTTGAGTAATAACCTATGTCAAGATTTTTTGACCATACCCAGTACTGGGCTTCCTCAGTTGAAAGATCGGTGATATTTAAAAGGGTGTAAAATACCTTCAAAACCGCTATTATTAAGTGTGCCAAAAAAACCCTGTAAATCATCTTTCCCTTTCGTATAAATTGATAATGTCAGACTTTATCTTGTATGACCCAATTAATTTACCATCCACCTTTTTATAACAACTGATATAGTATTTCCAGTCTGGATTTACTCTCTCAGTTGTTATCATCTTCCCCGTCATTATGTCCAGATAATAGATCAGTCCTTTGTGTACATCACAGTCTGAAACGATTTTCCCTTGATGCGTTATCTTAGAATAAATCTGCTTACTGATCTTACTGTAGTGATCTTTTTTTGAGGTTTCATAAGGAAAGTAAAAAAACCCTACAATAATCCGAACCATAAAAGTAAAGGCTATAACCCCTGCCAAAATCTTAATTATTCTATCCCTGCCTAAATGGTAAAAAAAATAAGCAAACATAAGAGCCACCATCGGAAGTAAAGGAAGTATATACCTGCCTCTTGCTCCGGCTGAGATCCAGTAAGGTATGTAATTTATTAAAAATACGATTAAAATGATCAACATCATCCGATTATTTTTTATTTCCAGTTTCCATTTTTTTATCACAGCAAAAATAATAAAAACTATACTTACAAGAAGAGTTTGTTTAACATTAAGTAAAGGATAGAAAACCAGATGGGAAATAAACTTTGAGAAATCTTTTGACTGGTTAACCCTTCCAAAACTCTCCCCCCACAAAACAGATATATACTCTTTTGGATGATCCAGATTTAAAACCCACAGGACAATTGGAACTATAGAAAACAGTATCGAGAGGAGAAAGCCAGATAAAAACCTAATACAGAAGTTTTTAACAAAAATGTGGTAAATCATAAGAGCAACATAAGTAGCCCCTAAAAAAACAAAAGCAGGAAATCCTTTCAGTAGAAAAGCAAACCCTGTTAAAATCCCTGAAACTAAAAATAGTAGATATGATTTTTTTTCAAAGGCAACGATCATACAAAAGATCAAGGAAATAGCTATCAAGGTTAAAGTCATGTCTATCTCTATCAAAAAACCGTACCAAAAAACTACATCAATAAAACTCAGGAAAATAACTGAGGATAAAATAGACGGCAGATCTTCTTTAAAAATATACATCTTCCCAAAAAGATATATCACCAAAGCTGTTAGCAGACTGGCAAGTATTGAGATAAATCTTCCGGTAAATTTATTCCAGTCCCATACATTAGAAGAGGCTATAATAAGCCAGTTTATTAATGGAGGTTTTCTGTAGTACTCTTCCCCAAGGTAAGTAGGTTGAAAAAAACTACCTTTGTAAGACATCTCGTAAGCCATAACAAGGCGTGTCGGTTCTTCCCCTCTAAATCTATAATCCTTTGAACCAACAAAAAGGGAAAAAATCCCCAGAAAGATAAGGAAAATAAGTAAACTTTTTATCTTATTATCTCCATCATTTTGTCTATCACCATTTGGGGGGTGATTTCCATCAAACATTTATAATCACCTCTTTTACAATTACTACTACAGCAAAACTTACAATCCATATCAATATTTACAAAGTTTAAGCCTTTGTAATTTTCAGGTTTCCAGATGGGATACCCACCTAAAATAACCGTTGCAGTTTTTCTTAAACCTACAGCAAGATGGTAAGGCAGACTTTCAACCGAGATAAGATGTTTTGCATTTAAAATAATCCCACCAAACTCTCTTATGCTTTTTGAACTGAAAATAACAGGTTTTTTGTCTGTTTTACTGGCTATTTCTTCCAGATACCAAATATCATCAGGAGAAGATGCCAGAACAATATCTATCCTCATATCATTCTGCAGAATATTAATAACATCTGTTAAAACTTTTTGAGGAATATCTTTTGTTTTCCACAATCCTTTTGGTGCTATAAGAATGTAGCTATTTTTTTTTAAATCATTTTTTTCAAGAAAATTTTCTGCCTTCCGTCTAATATTTTCAGAAATATGATACACAGGGAGAGTTTTTCCTATGTAATGCTGAACATCCACTCCAAGTTTTTCCAGCAGGTGAATTCTATCCCAAAATACATACCCTGATTTTGCAAACTCAACAAAATCAGTATAAACAAATGGTACAAGGTATTTTTCTGAATTTTTTTTCTTAATAAATATTTTTTTGTTTGCCTTTGAGAATAAAATCCTGTAATATGCATCTCCTATCGCCCATGTATCAAGAAGGTAATCAAACTTTTCATTTCTTAAATTTCTTATATCCGAAAGCAATCCCCCTGTATGAATTATATAATCATCAATATTTGGGTTATCCTGAACCATTTCTTTTGAAATGGCTGAGGTGTAAAATGTTATATGACTGTCTTTTATGTTTTCTTTTATAATGTCAGAAAGGGCTGAACTAAAAAAAGAATCTCCTAATGATCCAGGCTGAAAAATAAGAATTTTTATCATTTCACTGACCGCTGTAAATCTCCTCTAATACTTCCCTCGCACCCATATCAAGAAGTCTATTTGCAAGCTCAACTCCTATTTTTTCCGGCTGTTCAACACTTCCCTCTATACTATCTTTGAACACCCTTTTCCCTTCAAGATCAGAAACAAAACCTGTTATCCTGATCCTGCCGTTTTTTATCTCGCTGTATCCTGCAAGGGGAACCT
>JALVEY010000053.1 GCA_027030485.1 Persephonella sp. | reverse complement strand
CTGTCGTTAACACAGATGACATATACGGAAATAGGCTTTACAACAGATTTAAAAAAAATAAAAATATTTCCGGTGTTGGCACACAAAACTCACCAGAATTTAAAATAGAAGACATAAAACTTTCAGAAAAAGGTTCTTCCTTTTTTCTGCGGTGGGAAAACAAAAAATTACCTGTAAAAACAAAACTTATAGGTCTTTTTAATGTTTACAACACGGCTCTTTCTATATCTACTCTTCTAAAAATGGGATTTTCACCTGAATTTCTGTCTAAAGCCTCAGAAAATCTCCAGCCTGTAAGGGGAAGGCTTGAGAGGATAGAAGGAAACGGTTTTTCTGTCTATATTGATTACGCCCACACCCCTGACGCATTAAAAAATGTTCTGCAGACCCTTAAAGATATAAAAAAAAGAAGGCTTATTACGGTTTTTGGTGCAGGTGGGGACAGGGACAGATCAAAAAGACCTTTGATGGGAGAAGTTGCGTCTGAGCTTTCTGATCTTGTGATCTTAACATCTGATAATCCACGAACAGAAGATCCTTTAAAAATAATTGATGAGATAAAGTCCGGCATTAAAGGAAACAGCTTTAAGGTTGTCCCTGACAGGGAAAAGGCTATAAAAGAGGCTGTCTATACAGCATCAGAAGGGGATATTGTCCTTATTGCAGGGAAAGGGCATGAGAGCTACCAGATTATAGGAAAAAAAACAATACCTTTTGATGATCTAAAAGTGGCAAAAAAATACATAAAAAAGAGAGATAACCATTTCCAGCTGTGAAATTTTCAAACTATTTGCATATTTATTATCTATCAGATCCCGAACTGAAATCCAAACCCAACATATGATGATTTTGCATCACCTTCTCCTGCGTAATCATACACTTTTCCTGATGCATAGTGGAGTGTAAGTTTTATTTTCTGTTCCTGTATGTACCAGTTAACCCCAATATCCAGCATTACGTTTTTCTTTTTACCGTAAATTGAGTTTCCGTTGTTATCGGGGTCAAAAACCCCATAAGCGATAGCCGGCTGTAAGATTTGTCCGTCTAAAAACTTAAAATTGTAAGCAGCTTTAACAGTCCATACCTTATCTGAGTAATCTGTCCCATCAGCCCATCTTCTTTTCAGAATGTCGTACTCACCAAAAAGATCAACCTGACCGTAATTTGCGAGAATATCTATCCCGTACATCTCATTTTTATCAAAAGGTTTCCCGTCTGGGTATCCGTCAGGGATAAATTTTCTGTCTACACCTTTACCCTGATGTCCGTAGTTAAGTCCTAACGTCACGCCATTTCTTTTACCGAAATATGTCTGGGTATATCCAAGTTTATACTTTTTCATTTCTGGATCACCTATGGAGAGGGCTAATCTTGCTGACAATAATGGAGACCAGTTTGAGCTTGTTGTGTAATTCTGGTTATCACCTACCCCAAAATTCCAGTTAAGACTCCAACCTGAAGATTTGTAAAGACCCCCCCAGTTAATGAGAAAAATTCTCCCATTTGCTGACGAAAATCCTGTTGATCCTGTATCAGGTTTTCCTATGATGTGTCTCCTTACGTAGAAGTTTGGCAGACCTTTTTCAAAGGAAAGAACGGCAAACCCTGAAGTAATACTTTCCTTTCCTATCTGGGGTCTGAAATATCCCAGTGATATGTTCCCAAACTGTTTATCTACAGTCCATGTGAAATAAGCGTCCCAAACCTCAAATCTTGAGTAGGTAAGTCCGCCGGTATTAACAGTTCCTTTTACAATATCAACAGGGTTTAGATCGTTTTTTCCGAAATTATCGTAAGCAAACCAGATCTTCCAGGAAAGGTTCTTCATTAGATCTCCTTTAAAACCGAACCTTCCTCTTCTTATATATATATCCCCTCTGGTATTTTCAAGATTGGACTGCCCGGGAATATCAATATTGAACCCATAAACAGTCCAGATCTGTCCCATAAGAAAAATTTCCAGATCTTTATCTTCGCCAAAATGAAATTTTGGTCCCGCCTTTACAGTTCCCGAAATAATAAGGATAATTACCAACCCTGCAGTATAAAAACCAGCTTTTTTCATACATTCCCTCCAGATCAACCTTAAGATCTAACAGAATGTTAAAATAAATATAACAGGTTTAAAGCCGAATATATAAGGAATAAAGAAGGCTTATTTATTAATGAAAAAAATTATACTTGTTTTTTTAATTTTATATGTTCAGTCTTACTCCTTTGATCACTGTGTGAAACTATTTTCTAACGAGAAACTCCTCCAATCATATCAATGTTTTAAGAAGATTAATAAAGACCACCCTCTGTATCCTTACGGACTGTATTTTAGAATATTAATAGACAGCTTTTATGAAAGGGAAATAAGCTACATAAATGAGCTTGAAAATTATAAAAACACAGCCATTTACAGCTATACCTACCTTTATCTTGCCTCAATACACAGATTCAAAAATCCGGAAAAAGCCTTCTCCGAATTTAAAAAAATAGATAAAGATGCTATTTTAAGAGATGATCTGCCCTTTTACCATTATCTTAAGATGGATCTGCTTAAAAGACTTGGAAAAAATTACAAAGAAGTAGAAAAAAAACTGGCAACAGAATACCCGTACAACAGGTTCTACGGTTTTAAAATCCTGATAGAAAAGATTGATAAACTTTTAGAAAAAGATATTTACAAAGCCGTTGACAGCTTAATATCAAAAAGAATGTATAAAAGGGCTCTGCAAATTCTTGAAAAGGCTAAAGATACTGACAGAAAAAATCTTTACAAAGCTGTTCTGTACGGAAGTTTAAGAAAGTTTGACAGGGCTTTCAGCTATGTTCTGATTCTTCCTGAAGATTACAGAGCTAAGGCGTCTTACAGGCTGATCAGACTAAACCCTCCCTACCACATACAGACGGCACTTTTCCAGATACTGAAAGAAACAAAAAACAGGGATCTGATCATAAAAGCTGCAGATCTGATAATGAAAAGGGCTTTTTATAGGGGAAAAGAAGAGGATTTCCATTATTTTTCCCTGTTTATTCCAAAAAAATCTCCCCTCTACAGCGATGTTGTATGGTACAGATTTCTTGGAAAATACATGAAAAACAAAGAAAAAGCAGGATACTACCTTGAAAAAAATGAAAGATTTTTCAAACAGAAAGACAGAGTATACTACTGGCTGTACCTATCCTTTAAGAACAGCGATAGAAAAAAAGCCTCTAAATACCTAAAAAAAACAGCATCTTTAAAGGAACACACTTTTTATGTTATAAGAGCAAGGGAAAAACTGAACAAAAAACTTTTCAACATATCTGATCCTCCTGCAAAAGAGGAAAAAAGCCTTATAATGCTGAAACTTCTAAAAGACAGCATGTATAAATTCGCTTACATAGAAGGAAAGTATTATCTAAAAAAGAAAAAAGATATAAACTCACTCGCCTCCGTTATGCCTGAGCTGACAGCAAGATTTTTCTCAAATAAATATAAGATCTCTTTCCTTTCACACCCAAAACCGTTCAAAACAGAAAAAAGTAATTTCGTTTATGCTGTAATGAGGAGGGAAAGCTTTTTTGATCCGTATGCCGTCTCTGTATCAAACGCCGTTGGGCTAATGCAGATCATTCCCCCAACTGCAAAATGGATAGCAAAAGTAAGAAACGACAGGAAATTTGACATTACACAGCTTTTCATTCCTGAGAAAAACATTGACTACGGAAGATGGTACATAAACTACTTGATGAAAAAATTCAAAAAAAATATCTTTTATGTAATGGCATCTTATAACTGCGGCGAAACAAATGTTAGGAGAGTGCTGAAAAAGTATAAGATAAAGGAGCCAGAGGAGTTTATTGAGTTTTTACCTTTCAGGGAAACAAGGTATTATGTTAAGTATGTTTACACAAACTTTATTGCCTACAAAAATATTTACAAGGGAAATTAGATGTTCACAGGACTTATTGAGGAAGTTGGAAAAGTCAGCAAAATAGAAAAAAGATCAGACGGAATAATGATCCAGATAAAGGCAGAGAAGATACTTGATGATCTGAAGATAGGGGACTCTGTAGCACTAAACGGTGTATGTTTGACGGTTGTGGAGATAGAAAACGGAAAAATCAGCTTTGATGTTTCGCAGGAAACAGCGGTAAGATCAAACCTTCCTGAGCTAAAGACAGGAGATCCTGTCAACCTTGAAAGGGCATTAAGGCTCTCTGACAGGCTTGGAGGTCATATCGTTCAGGGTCATGTGGATACTGTTGGATTTATAAAAAGTATAAACCTGAAAGGTCAGCATACAGAGTTCATATTCCAGTTTCCTGAAGAATTTCAGGATCTTGTTGTTGAAAAAGGCTCCATCGCAATTGACGGAATTAGCCTGACTGTAAATTATATAATGGATAACCGGATCTCAATAAACATAATACCCCACACAATACAGAACACAAATCTGAAAGAAAGAAAAACAGGAGACAAGGTAAACATTGAGTTTGACATTCTTGGAAAATACATAAAAAAAATGATCTCAAAAGGAGAAAAAGACAGACTTGAAGAACTCCTTGACAAATTCTAAAAAGAAAAAACATTACGGAAATGTAAAACCTAAAAGCTACAGGGCTATTTATGAGGAAAAGTTTTACGACATTCTGTTCCGGCTGAGATACCCTCTGATGACGGTAATATTTTTCACAACTTTAGGTGTATTGATGCTGATGATTATTAACAACAAAAGCGACGGCAAAAGCGTTCTTAATTTCTTTTTTCATACTGTTATCACTTTCTCAACGGTAGGGTACACAGAAGGCTACGATACTTCCCCACAGCATCTTATGGTAAACAGATTTTTCACCACCCTCTTTATAATAGTAACAATTCCCCTTGTTTATATATACGGTCTTGTTACAACCGTCAGCATTTTTATGAACAGCAAAATTGACGAAATATACAGGTACTGGAGGATGTACAAAGCTATGGAAAAGTTAAAGAACCATTACATCATCTGCAGATTTAACGGTATAACAAAGGAACTTATGAGAAATCTAAAAAAAAGGGGAATAAAGTTTGTTCTTATTGAACCTGATGGGTCTTTAGAAGATGAGATAAAAAATTTTGGGGTTGATTTTTACGTGATAGATGAGCCTCACAAAAGAAGCGTCTTATTGGGAGTTGGTATTGAAAGTGCAAAAGGTATCGTATCAGCATTTGAGGAAAACACACAGGATCTTTCTGTAATTGTAACCGCAAGACTGATAAGACCTGACAAAGATGAGTTTATGATATTTGCAACAGCAACAACAGAGGGAGCAGCAGAAAAGATGAAGCTGTTAGGTGCAAATGAGGTTATTATTCCGGACATTTCTGTTGGAAGAAGAATGACATCTTTTATTCTCCACCCTCCATCTCCTGTTTTATCCGGCTTTTTAGAAAAAATAGCCTATGGAGAAAGAACGGATATAGATATAATGGAGATCAGGATAGATGAAAGATCTGACCTTGTTGGTAAGAAGCTTAAAGACATACACATGAGGCAGGAGACAGGAGCAACAGTTGTCGCAATAGTAAGAAAAGACGGAAAGATGAAAATAGCCCCTTCAGGAGATACCCAGATAGTAGAGGGGGACTCACTCATTGTTTTAGGTCACCCGAAAGCTCTGAAAAGAGCTGAGGAATTTTTTAAAGCCCATATAAAAGAAAACGAAGAGGTTATGCAAAAATGATAAACTGGGGAAAAGTATGGTCTGATTTTTTTATTTTTCTTGCTCTTACCAGTAATGTGGGATTTATTTTCAGCCACGATCCTTACCAGCTTGTTATTGCGATAGGGGTTAATTTACTTGCAACTGTACTGAAATTTGGAGCAAAAAAGATACTTGCTGCTGAGCTTCTTGCCACAGCACTTGTTGCTGATCTTCACCTTATACCTGCAACAATTCTTTACTTTATGGAAACCCATGTACCCCTCGCCATAGGTCTTGCTATAGGGGCAGCGGTTGCCAATATAATCTCAATAGTGATGCTGGTCATAGAGATAATTTTTGAGTACAGAAAGGAAGAAGAGATATAAGGACTATTTCTGTTTATATATAATCTTTACTTTTTAAACGAAAATCCACTATCATTATTAACTAAATCATAAAAAATTATAAAAAATATGTTTTTATAATAATTTATAATCAAAATTTTGGGGTATTGAGCAATGGGAGGTAGGAGGTTAATTTTTTTTGTTATGCTTGTTGCTTTTGAGTTTTCCTGTGCAACAAATATAAAAGTAAAGCCTTTACCTGGTTCTGAAAAGGTAATGGTTGTGGAGGCGGTGGACCCAGCAGAAAAATTATCTTATAGACTTGAAAAAGAAAGAGGTTGCAGATTTTTACTGAAAAAGATAATCATCCCATCAGAGGCAAAAAAAGGGATATACTTAAGTTCTAACTGGGATAAGGAGATTGAAATAAGAGGAAAGAATCAGACTGTTCAATCAGGTGGGAACGTTTTAATTCTTGAAAAATTTAAGCCAATTCCAGAAATAAGCCTTGATGTAAAATATACAGGAAAGATAATCATAATGAAATGCCCTTAGCTTAGAGTAAACTCTTCGCCTAAGAAAATCTTCCTTACTATCGGGTCCTCAACTATTTCTTGAGGAGAACCTTCACATATAACTTTTCCGTGTGCAAGTATGTAAGCTCTGTCTGTTATTCTAAGAGTTTCTCTAACATTATGATCTGTCAGAACTATCCCTATATCCCTCTGTATTAAATCTTTTATCAGATGGTTTATATCCTGAACAGAAACAGGATCAACCCCTGCAAAAGGTTCATCAAGAAGAAGAAATGATGGATTAATAATAAGGGATCTTGCTATCTCCAATCTTCTTCTTTCTCCCCCTGACAGAGTGGATGCCTTTTGGTCTTTCAAATGATAGATACCAAACTCATTAAGAAGAGTCTTTGCTTTTTCCTCCATTTCCACAGGATCAGAAGTTTGAAACTCGAGAAACATCATAACATTTTCCCAGACTGAAAGCTCTCTGAAGACAGAGGACTCCTGCGGTAAAAAGGATATTCCTTTTCTTGCCCTTTCATAAACAGGTAAGTCTGTTATTTCTTCACCATTAAGAAAAATGTTTCCCTGATCAGGCTTTATAAAGCCGAGAAGCATCCGGAAAGTTGTTGTTTTCCCAGCACCGTTAGGACCTAAAAGACCCACTATTTCCCCTTCCTGAACATGAAGGGAAACATCATCAACAACAGTTCTGTCCTTATACTTTTTTTTCAGATGCTTAACCTCAAGGGTTGAGATTTTTCTCATCTGGCAGCAGCCTGTCTATACTTTTTGAAAAATTTTTTTATATTTCTGACAGCCTGTCTTATCCTTTTTGTGTTTTCAACAACAGCAAATCTGACGTAGCCTTCTCCATGCTCACCAAAACCTACTCCGGGGGCAACAGCAACGTTTGCCTCTGTCAGAAGTAGCTTACTGAACTCTATAGAGCCAAAATGTTGGAAATCTTCCGGTATTCTTGCCCATAAAAACATTGTGGCTTTTGGTTTTTCAACATCCCAGCCGGCTTTTTTCAATCCTTCAACAAGTGTATCAAGCCTTTCACTGTATGTGTCCCTTGCCTGCTCAACTATTGAGTAATCGCTTTCAAGGGCTATTATGCTTGCAACCTGAATAGGTGTAAATGTTCCATAATCAAGATAGCTTTTCAGCCTTTTAAGATTATATATCAATGTTGGGTTTCCTAAAACAAAACCGACCCTCCAGCCTGCCATTGAAAAACCTTTTGTCAGAGAGTATGTTTCAACAGCTATATCCTTTGCACCTTCAACCTGAAGTATACTTGGAGCCTGATACCCATCAAAACACAGATCAGCATACGCAAAATCATGTATTATCCACATACCCTTTTCTTTTGCGAACTTTACTATCTCTTTGAAAAAGTTCAGATCAACGGTCATTGTTGTGGGGTTGTTTGGAAAGTTGAGAATTAAAACCTTTGGTTCTGGATAGCTGTCTTTGTAAGATTCGTAGATATTTCTCAAAAATCTTTCCTGTTTTTCTTCATCTGATCCTTCAAGGGGAAGAGGAACAGTAAGAACAGAAGCTCCTGCTATAACAGGTGCATAATAATGGATAGGGTATCTTGGGGACGGAACAAGAACCATGTCACCGGGAGAAAGCATTGCAAGCATAAGGTGTGAGAGACCCTCTTTTGAACCTATGGTTACTATCGCCTCCTCTTCAGGGTTAAGCTCTACTCCAAATCTATTTTTGTAAAAATCAGATATAGCCTTCCTAAGCCTTGGAATTCCCTGAGACATTGAGTATCTGTGGGTTGTTTTTTTTCTTGCAGATTCGCACAGTTTATCTATTATGTGCTGTGCAGGTCTAAGATCCGGATTTCCCATTCCAAAATCAATTATATCCTCCCCTTCTTTTCTCAATCTTGCTTTCAGGTCATTTACTATAGCAAAAACATATTCAGGAAGCCTTTTTATACGGGGAAATTCCTGATATTTTTTACCTTCCATTACTACCTCGTCTATAAATTGGTAACATTATTCTATCAGTTAAGTTTTTTTTGATTTTTACTTTTACTGAGGAAAACAAGGGGATCAACAGGTATGGCATTTTTCCTTATCTCGAAATAAACTCCACAGGTTTTACTGTCGTTAAGTTTGCCCGTATATCCTATAAGGTCTCCTTTTTTAACTGTCTGTCCTTCCTTTACAGTTATCTGTCCAACATGCCCATAAACAGTGTTAAACCTTTTTGCATGTTTTATTATTATCAGATTTCCGTAAGCCTTTATACTGTTGCCTGCAAATATAACTTTTCCATCTTCAGCAGCCTTTATAGGAACAGAACATTCTGTTTTTATATCAATTCCCAGATGTCTTTTTTTTGCATTGTTAACAAACTGATTTATAACTTTTCCTTCAACAGGCCATATAAAACCAAAGGGAACGGTTCTTCTTTTCACAACTTCCTCAACGTAAGTTATTTCCCTTTTTTCCACTTTCAATTTCTGTCCAGGTCTAATAATGTAGGGTTTTTTCAGATTATTCAGCTTTATTAATCTGCTTACAGTGGTGTTGTACTTTTTAGCTATTTTTGAAAGACTGTCTCCCTTCTTTACTCTGTATCTGATTATTCTTTTGGTAATAACCTTTTTCTTTTTTATGTAAAAGTCTTTTTTGCTTTTAGATTTTTTTGAGCTGACCTTTCCTGTTTTGATACATAAAACCTGTCCAGTGTAAAGTCTGTCTGATTTAAGATTGTTTATCTTTTTCAGGTCTTTTACCCAGACCCTATATTTTTTGGCTATTTTTATAAGGGATTCACCTTTTTTTACTTTATGTTTAAGGACACATTTTGAAGATGATCCTTTTTTTCCTTTCGCTGGTATTTTTAGTTTTTGTCCAGGTCTTATTATGTATGGCTTTTTAAGATTGTTTGTCTGTATTAATTCTTTTACAGAAACCCCATATTTTTTTGCTATTTTACCTAAATTGTCTCCTCTTTTAACAGTATGTGTAAGAGCAGATGAGGTAGAAAAAAGAATGAAAAATAAGGTAAGTATACTAATATAGAATCTCAAAGTCTGTAAAACCCCCATCTTTGTTTTCAAACTGATATCTTATGTCAGAAACCTCTGCAAGAGGCGGTCCTTTCTCTATAGCTTTAAAAAATTCCCTTAATGTTTTATCATCTGCCTCTGCAACCACCTCAACAGTTCCATCAGGAAGGTTTCTTACATACCCTTTCACGCCCATTTTTTTAGCCACATCTCTTACAAAGTACCTGAAACCAACTCCTTGAACTGTGCCAGCAAAAACCGCATATAACCTCATCTTAAAACCTCTAACTTTACTGGACTAAATATTATATATGTTTTTCGGAATTTATATAATGTTTCTCAATATAAAGGGCAAATTCTTCAGGCTTGTTGATGTCAAATCTTACAGGATAATCATAGTAGTCGGTTATAACTCCAACAAGACCATCTTTTTCTGATAAAACAAGATCCCTGTTTTCTTCTCTTCTTATCACCTCAAATTTGTCAGAACCTCTGTAGCTTTTAAAGCCTTCAATTATTATTAGATCAAGCCCTGAAATCATGTAGTTTTTAATTATGTCAGAAGGGTCGTAATCCTCATCACTTATGTAGGAGGTGATCTTTTTCGGGGAAGCCAGAATTACCTGCTTAGCTCCAGCACTGAACATTCTGTAGCTGTCTTTTCCGGGAGTGTCTGTTTTTGCTTTACCTTTTGGATCATGTTTTACAGCCCCGATTTTGTACCCTTTTTCAGACAGAATTCTGATTAGATTTTCAATAAATGTTGTTTTACCGCTGTTGTGCACGCCTACTATGCTGATAACAGGAATATTCTTACCCATTTAACTGCTTTATAAGTGTGTATACCGTTTTTTTAAGGTTCCTTCTGTCAACAACCATATCTATCTGCCCTTTCTCAAGGAGAAACTCTGATTTCTGGAATCCTTCAGGAAGCTGTTGTTTTATAGTCTGTTCAATAACCCTGGGTCCTGCAAATCCGATGAGAGAATCAGGCTCTGCTATTATCACATCTCCCAGAAAAGCAAAGGACGCAGAAACCCCTCCCATCGTCGGATCGGTCAGTATAGATATGTATAAAACTCCTGCTTTATTCATCTTATCAACAGCTATTGATGTTTTTGCCATCTGCATCAAGGAGATAATACTCTCCTGCATTCTTGCACCACCTGAAGCTGTAACGGTTATAAAGGGTATCTTTTTTTCTATTGCAAATTCTGCTCCCCTCACAAATTTTGCCCCAACAACGCTTCCCATACTACCGCCCATAAACCTGAAATCCATAGGAGCAAGAATTACCTCCCTGTCGTAAATCTTACCGTAAGCTATGATTATCGCATCTTTTAGACCTGTTTTTTCCTGAGCTGTTTTTATTCTATCCTTATATTTTTTTGTGTCTTTAAAATCTATAACATCAACCGGAGCTATTTTTGGAAACAGATCGTATTCGTATATCTCATCAAGAAACATCTCAACCCTTTCTTTTGCATTCATCCTGAAATTATAGCCACAGTGGGGACATATCTTCATATTCCTTCTCAGGTCTTCGCTATAGAGGAGAGTTTTACATTTTTCACATTTGAGCCATTCTCCCCTTTCAACCTGAAGTTTTTTTCTTCCTTTAAACTTGCTAATAAGGTCTTTTAAACCCATTTAATCCTCCAACCATGCAAAAGTAAGAATTCTTTTGTCAAAATCTCCTTTTCTGTAAGAAAAAAATTTATCCGAGCAGATAGTACATAAAGATATATCAAATACCTCTTTTATTCCATATCTTTTTAATTTATCAGAGGCTAAATCCTTAAGAGAAAATCTGATCTTTTCATCCTGATAAAAGTATTTTTTATCTATACCCCTTTTCAGCATATCATCCATAAAATCCTTCTGCACCTCATAACAGCACTTTCCTGCTGAAGGACCTATAAAAGCAAAAATATCTCTTTTTCTCTCAAAAAAGCCCAGTGCATTTTCTATTATTCCGTTTACCAGACCCCTCCAGCCTGCATGAACAACAGATAGAGAGCTGAAATCTGTTATAACGACAGGAAGGCAGTCTGCTGTCAGAACGCCTGCAGGAACTTTTTTTCCTCTCACAAAAATCCCATCAGCCTCAATCTCAGGATCAAAAAAGTCTAAAACCCTATTTGTATGCTTTTGGTTAGGTATAAAAATCCTATCAAAACGGTATATCCTTAAAATCTCTTTTCTTATTTCAGGGTTTTTTAGATTGCCGTCTTTTGCCTCTGTGTAAACAACATTAAGATTTCTGAATTTTAAATGCCTCATCACAAAATGTTATCATATTTGAAACATTTTAAA
>JALVEY010000052.1 GCA_027030485.1 Persephonella sp. | reverse complement strand
CAGCAACAAGGGTTGAAAGACCTGAGCTTGAAATTCCTGCAGGTGTTGAAACTGTAACAAAAGATGAGATTGAAATGGAAAGGCAGTACAACACATCTGAATTTCTTGAAAGCCTTCCTGGAGTTCAGGCTACAACAAAAAACGGAGGATACGACGTAAGGCTGATTATAAGAGGTGGAGGACTGAAAGCCCCTTATGCTGTCAGGGAGATAAACATACTTCTTGACGGTGTGCCTATCACTGATCCGGACGGGTTGACAAGGCTTGATTTTGTTGATCCCCAGCTTCTTGAGGAGATTGATGTTGTTAAGGGTCCAAACTCAACACTCTATGGGGCAAATTCTGCCGGAGGGGTTGTTAACTTTATAACAATCAGCCCTTTCAAGTTTCAGGGATTTAAGATAAGGGCAGGATACGGAAACTACGGAACTTATATGTCAAGGCTTCTCTATGGGGGAAATGACGGAGGAAATCTTTTTTATAATGCAAGTTTTTCTTATAGAAAGTCCGATTCATGGAGGGAGTGGAACAGGTTTGAAAGCTTTCAAACAACAGCCAAATTAGGCTGGATGATAGATGAAAGTTCATCACTTGAGACAACGGTTAGCTTTACAAAATCAGATCTACAGCTTCCAGGAAGTCTAACAAAAGAGGAGTTTGAAACTGATCCATCACAGCAAACATCAAGTGCATGGAGAAGATCAGGCAGATACTCAAGGATTTTCTTCTGGAGCAACAAATACACAAATGAGATTTCAGAGAATTTAACATTAAAATCAACAATTTACCTGCAGAGATGGACCCATTACCACCCTGTTTTTGGAAGAGTTAATGACGGCGGTTCTTATGTAGGTGGTATAGACACCCAGCTTGAGATAAAACATCAGCTTTTTGGGAAAAAAGCCCTGCTCCTGACAGGGATACAGGGAAGATACGATCACTACAATACACAGAGATACCTATACCAGATCTGTGTTTTACAGGACGGCTCTGTTGATTACTGTAGAAATGCTTCAAGAACGAACCCAATAGATTATGTTCTTACAGATACCACAGATAAACTTTATGATGATCAGAAAAATAGAAACTACACAGCAGGTATATTTGTTCAGGAAACAGTTCATCCTACAGAAAAGATTATACTGGATTTAGGGATAAGGTTTGACACAGTCAGATTTGATATTGAAAAAGATTCCTACTACGAGCTTAGATACTGGCCTGGATATTACTACAGTGAGCTTACAACACCTACACATGAAGAAACTTCCAAAACATGGAATATGGTAAGCCCAAGAGTTGGAGTAGTTTACAAATTTATCCCTAACTGGTCTATGTACGGAACCATATCAACAGGTTTTCAGACTCCCCAGGACAGTGAGCTTTTAGCAAACCCGAATCTTGATGCTTCCACAACAGTAAACTATGAGGTTGGAACGAGATTTGTAAATAACAGGGTTTATATCAGCTCAAGCATCTTTATGATGAAAACAGACAAAGAGATAGTTCAGACCTACGACAGCGGTGGTGAAAGGATATACGTAAACGCAGGTAAAACAACAAAAAAAGGGTTTGAGCTTGAAGGAAAGCTAAAACTAACTAAAGGAATATACTTAGGCGGCTCTTACACATACTACAACTTCAAGTACGACAGTTTTGTATTTCAGGACAGAAGGGGAAATACCTATGATTTCAGCGGTAAAAAACTGTATTACATTCCGGAGTATATGTACAGCCTTTATCTAACAGGAAAACATAGATCAGGTCTTAAGCTGAGAGTTGAGGTTAACACCTGGGGACCATACTATGTTGACAATGCCAACACAGAAAAGTATGACAACTACAAAAACATAACAAACCTGATGGTTGGGTATGAAAAAGGTAAAAAGTTTGAGGTCTCATTTGATGTAAGAAATCTTTTTGATAAAAAGTATGCCTCCCAGTATGTTAAAAGCGACACCAGTGATGATTACTACATATACCCTGCTCCTCCCAGAACATATATGGTTAGGGCTTCTTACAAATTTTAGTGGAGGATAAATAATGAGAAAGTTCAGTGATCTTCATATAGAAAGGGACAAAAATGATATTTTCAGATTTGATCTATTACATGAAACGGTAGGAAATCCAAGATTTTTAAATTTTTTTAGATCAGTCCTGCTGCTCCTTGTCTTATACGCTATCCTGTGGGGCCTGTTTTCTCCCAAAAACGCTTTTACCACAGGTCTCTTTTGGGGCCTTTTCTGGCCCTTTTTTATGGTAATAACACTCCCTTTTTTAGGAAATGTTTTCTGTATGATCTGCCCTTTTGGTTTTTTATCAAGAACTGTAGCAAAAATTGGTCTTAAGAAAAAACTGCCTAAACTTTTGAAAAATCCATACATAGGATTTTCTCTCCTTATACTGTTTTACTGGATACCTCTCTATCTCTTTCCTGGAATATTCAGAAACTCATTTGTTACAGCATTATTCTTTCTAATTTTTTTCCTGCTTGCAGTTTTTGTTTCTTATATATACTCAAATGGAGTATTCTGCCGATATTTTTGTCCAATAGGAAGGGTGGCTCCTGCTTTCGCCAGAGTAGGATTTATGTGGCTTTCAGCATACAACAAAACCCTTTGCGATCCAAAATGCGACAAACCTGACTGTGCATTTGCCTGCCCATACAAGCTCAGTCCACACAAATTTGACAAAAACAACTCTATGGAAAGCTGTACCCTATGTATGGAGTGTGCAGGAAGCTGTGAAGGGGTGAGATACTCTGTAAGAAAATGGTCACACTCTTTATTTCAGAAAATAAAAAAACCAAACAGCTGGGAAGTATGGATTTATATAATCCTTCTTGCTGTTATCACAATAACAATGAGATTTCACCACGGGCTTGGACATTCACCTATAAGGAATGAACTTCCCTGGGTTCAGATCGGAAAATGGTTAGAGCAAACAACAGGAATTGGAAAACCTTTTGACTGGGTTGGTCTGGTAGCTCTTATAACGGCAGTTTCTGTTACGCTTTTACTTGTTCTGGGAGGTTTTTATATAGCATCAAAACTGCTGAAAAAACCTTTTAAAGAAGTGTTCCTGAATTTAGGCTATGCCCTTGCACCTCTTATGATAATTGGAAGTCTTTCCCATGTAACCCACTTTTTCTTTACCCATTACTACCATGAGGTTATAAACGGTTTTTCACAGGCTTTTTTCCTTGGTATAAAGGTTGAGCCACTTGCAACTAACAAAGATAAATGGCTGAGAATTTTTTATATTTTTCCCTTTATAGCTGCTTTCTGGAGCGGTTTTATAATGTGGAAAAGGGTTGGATTTTTTGAGGTTCAGGGGCTTAAAAGATTTCTGGTGTATATCAGTTCATCGCTTATAATACTTTTTTATCTTGGACTTACGATCTTCC
>JALVEY010000051.1 GCA_027030485.1 Persephonella sp. | reverse complement strand
ACTTTTATTTTAAAATTGCAATGACAGTATTTAAAACTTTCTCCTGTTCCTGTTGCAATATCAAGGAAAATTTCATTACCTTCAAGGCTTTCTGACAGATACTCAAAAAAATTTCTTCTCCAGCAGATATCCTGCCAGAAACTGAGAACATGATTTGCCAGAATATATCTGTCAGCTATAGCATCAAACGTTTTTATAACCTTAGATCTTTTTGATTTTCTCATCTCTCCCTTGATTAGTTATTCGCATATAAATATATAATTAAAAATTAATACGGTCAAATATCTTTCCTTTAACTTAAGTTAGATTACTGCCTAAAAAAAGGGATCAGCCGCAAAAACTCATATAAAATATACTCAAGGAGTACATTAAAATCGGAAGACAAATGGTTCTTTTTGATATAAAAAAGTTAGGAAAACTGGAAGAGGCTGAATTTATTGAAAGACCTAACAGATTTGTTGGTCTTTGCAGGATAAACGGTTTAATAAAAAAATGCCATATTGCCGACTCTGGAAGGCTAAAAGAGATATTAACAGAAGGAAGAAAACTCCTTGTTGTTAAAAACCCTGAAGGTATGAAAACAGATTACAGGGTTCTGGCAGCAAAGATGGAAGAAGGCTGGATACTTCTCAACACCTCAATTCACTCAAAAATAGGGAAGAAAGCTATAGAAAAGGGAGTATTAGGCTTTAAACCTAAAAAAATCAGGTCTGAGGTAAAATACGGAAACAGCAGGATTGATTTTCTTGTTGATGAAAATACCCTGATTGAGCTGAAGGGAAGCAACCTTTTAGTAGAAGGAAAATGCCTTTTTCCTGATGCTCCCACCTCAAGGGGAAAAAAGCATCTTGAGGAGCTTATCAAAGCTGTAAAAGAAGGTTATCAGGCTTTTATACTAATTATGGTGCTGAGGGACTGCCGGTGTTTTGAAACAAACAAAAAACTTGATCCGGCTTTTTCAGACGCATTTGAAAAAGCTCTGAAAGAAGGGGTCAAATTTATAGGGTTTAAGGTAAAAATAGATAAAGATCTGAATGTGGTTCTGAAAGAAAAAATCGGTCTTTGCAGGTAAAAAAATGATAACTGAGATGTTCCTATTTATGAATGTAGTGGGGCTGATAGCGTTTGCTGTAGTTGGTTCATTTAAAGCTTTAAGGGAAAATCTTGATCTTTTTGGCATAACAGTTCTGGGGGTTTTAACAGCTTTAGGCGGTGGAATAACAAGGGATCTTCTTGTTAATCAGGTTCCTTATGCACTTAAGTCTTACACAGATTTTTCATTTGCCCTTTTAGGGGTGTGGCTTGCTATCGTTCTTTACCGTATATTCAAAAAAGATATAAGCAGTAAGTTTTTTATATTAATCCCTGATGCGATAGGGCTGTCAGCATTTACAACAACAGGAGCCTTGATAGCATATGATGCAGGTGTATCATTTTTTGGGATTATTATTCTGGCAACTTTGACCGGAATAGGGGGAGGTATGATAAGCGATATATTTTTAGGGAAAATACCTAATGTACTTAAGGACGACTTTTACGCATCATGTGCCATAATAGGAGCAACAGCGTTTTATATAGCTGTTCATTCAGGGGTTGATCTGAACGTTAGCGCTGTTATATGTGCTACAGTTGTTCTTATGATAAGAATACTTGCTATTTTATATAACTGGAGATTGCCTAAATTCTCATGAAGAACAGTTTTCACAGCCTGACCGGAGAGGAAGCCCTTAAAATTCTGGGAAGCAGTATAAATGGTCTCTCCGAAGAAGAGGCTGTAATACGGCTTAAAAAATACGGATACAACAGCATTCAGGATAAAAAAGAAAGCCTTCTTTCTATTTTTCTCAGGCAGTTTAATAACCCTCTCGTTTATATTCTGCTTGTTGCTATCGGGATAACCTTCTATATGGGAGACAGAATAGACTCTGCAATTATAGGGGTTATTGTTCTTATAAACGGTCTGCTGGGATTTTTTCAGGAGGTTAAGGCAAGGGCTTCTGTAGAATCCTTGAAAAAAATGACAGAAACAAAAGCCCGTGTGATCAGAAATGGTAAAGAAGAAACGGTATCCGTTTCCCAAGTAGTTCCGGGAGATATAATCGTCGTGGTTGAGGGAGATGTAGTTCCTGCAGACATAAGGCTTATAGAAGCTTCTGGCTTGCTTGTTGATGAATCTATCCTGACAGGAGAGTCAATTCCTGTAGAAAAAAAAGCAGATGTTGTTCTACCTGAAGATACCCCCCTTTACAAAAGAAACAACATTCTGTTCAAAGGTACAATCGTTGTAAGGGGAAAAGGTAAAGGGGTTGTCTTTGCCACAGGAAAAAACACACAGATAGGCAAGATAGCCGAAAAAATAAAGGAAAAATCTCCGGACAGTCCTCTAAACAGAGCATTAAAAACCTTTTCATTAAAATGGATGATAACCCTTTTTATAATTCTGGGGTTTATTCTGTTTTTAGGGATAGTTCAGGGCAGGGAGCTTTACAAAGTATTCCTGCTTATCATCTCTGAGCTTGTATCAGCAGTTCCGGAAGGTCTCCCCCTCGTTGTTACATTTGTTCTGGTAATGGGAGCCCTCGCTCTGGCAAGAAAGAAAACCCTTGTTAAGTATCTTCCTGCTGTGGAAACTTTAGGAAGTGCTACATACATAGTTTCTGACAAAACCGGAACGATAACAGAAGGAAGGCTCAGGGTTGAGGATTTCACAACAACAGATAAAGAGGTTTTATACCTTGCAGCAGCTTTATGCAACGACGCAGATGAAGAAAAGGGAGATCCCCTTGAGATAGCCCTGTTAAAATGGCTTTCAGAAACAGGTTTTGACTGGAAAAAAGCAAGAAAAGCTTACAAAAGAGTTTGGGAGCATCCATTTGATACGCATCTGAGACTTATGGCAACCATCAACAAAATAGATGGAGAGGAATACCTTTTCGTTAAAGGTGCTTTTGAAACATTATCAAAAATGGCTGTTAATGATGTTTCTCCCTTTGAAAAACAGCATGACGAGATGGCTCAAAAGGGGTTAAGGGTTCTTGCATTCGGGTTCTCTAAAGTAATGGATATACCTGATGATATTGAAAAGGCAAAAATACAGATTATAGGACTGGTGGGTTTTATTGATCCCCCCAAAAAAGGTGTAAAAGAAGCTGTTGAAACGGCAAGAAAAGCCGGTATAAGGGTAATAATGGTTACAGGAGATAATCTAAAAACTGCTACTGCAGTGGCAGAAATGGTTTCCATATACAAAGAGGGAGATCTGGCATTATCAGGAAGTAAACTATCTGAATACTCTGATGAGGAACTTTACAACCTGCTGAAGATGACATCTGTTGTTGCACGGGCAACCCCTGAAGACAAATTCAGAATAGTAAAAGTTCTTCAAAGACACCGTGAGATAGTAGCCGTTACAGGAGACGGGGTTAATGATGTCCCTGCGTTAAAAGTAGCCGATCTGGGAATTGCTATGGGGAGTGGAACAGAAGCAGCCAAAGATGTTGCCAAAATGATAATAACAGACAACAATCTATCGGTTATAGTTGATGCTGTAAAACAGGGAAGGGCAATTTCACACAACATAAGGAAAGTGATATACTACCTTCTATCCTGCAGTTTTGGAGAGATCACACTCCTTACCACAGCATTCTTATTCAAACTCCCCCTCCCTCTGTATCCTATCCAGATACTGTGGATAAACCTTGTTACAGAAGGTGTTCAGGACAAAACATTTGCATTTGGAAAAGATGAAAAAAATCTCATGGAAGAAAAACCTAAAAAGCCTGAAAAAACATTTTTTGACAGGAGACAGCTTTTTGACATATTTTATGCCGCCGGTATTATGGGAATGATCAACTTTATGTTATTTATGTATCTGCTTGGGATCGTTTCTTACGAAAAAGCTGTTACTATCACTTTCAGTTCGCTTATAGCCAACCAGTGGTTTAACGGCTTTCAGGCGATCACAGAAGAACCGTTTTTTAAAAACATTTCCAAAAGCTTTACAGTAAACCCTTACATGTATTTAGGTGCAGGAATTGGTTTTATTCTCCAGCTTGGTGCTGTGTATGTATTCCCTCAATGGATACACACAGTACCCCTTGATCTGAAAGACTGGTTGTATGTTCTTGGGACATCTGTATCCGTTTTTCTGCTAATAGAGATAAAAAAATGGGTTCAGTACAGGTTAGATAAAAGATGATACTGTGGTTAACATTTATTGCTCTGACACTTATTATTTTTTTCTCCGGAAAAAATCTTGTTAAGTACGGGGATATTCTGGCAGAGAAACTCCAGCTTGGAAAAACTGTTGTGGGAATAGTATTTGTAGCCTCTATTACATCACTTCCGGAGCTTATAACAGGCATAAGCGCCGTCACATTTGCAGACTCTCCGGATATTGCTGCAGGAGACGTTTTTGGTAGCTGTATGTTCAACCTTTTAATACTCGCTTTCCTTGACGGGTTTTTCAGGGACACTCCCCTTACAACAAAGGTTCACCACGGTTTAACCTTATCTGCTGCGTTTGGGATTATCCTTATAACAGTATCCCTTCTGACAATATTTCTGGGAGATAAAATGCCTGTTTTAGGGTGGATCTCTGGAGGCTCATTTATAGTGATTTTTGTTTACATACTTGCAGTCTGGATAATAACCAGATACGAAAAAAAGCTTATATCAAAAACTGTAAAAGAGGTTGCATTTTTATACGAAGAGATCGGTCTGAGGGAAACCGTTTTTAAGTACGGAATTAATGCTGTTATTATTATTCTGTCTTCCACATTTCTACCAAAAGTTTCAAAGGATATAGCCCATCTTTACGGGTTTACAGAAACATCTTTCGGAACATTATTTGTTGCTCTCTCAACCTCTCTACCGGAGATCGCCGTTTCATTAGCTGCAGCGAAAATGAATATGATCACGATCTCTGTAGCAAATCTTCTCGGCAGCAACATTTTTAACATATTTATTCTTGCTGTTGATGACATTTTTTACACTAAGGGATCCATATTTGAACACATGGATTACAACAACCTGTGGAGTGGAGGCATCGCTGTACTCATGACAGCAACGGTAATTCTTGGTCTGATATACAGGGCAGAGAAAAAAAGATTAAGGCTTGCCTATGAGTCAATAGCTCTTATCATGATCTATTTTACAGGTATTATAATTATCTTTAGGCTCTAAAATCTAAGAGAGGTAAATAATGCTGTTTAAAGACAAAAATATTCTTTTAGGTGTAGCAGGATCAATAGCAGCCTACAAGTCCTGTGAGATAGTCAGGTATCTACAGAAAAAAGGAGCTAAGGTGAGGGTCTGCCTTACCCCTTCAGCAGAGGAGTTTGTCGGGAGATTAACATTCAGGGCATTAACAGGAGAAGATGTCCTGTCAGAATGGAAAGATGGTAAAACGGGGCTTGAGCATATATTCTGGGCAAGATGGGCAGATGCTTTTGTTATAGCACCTGCAACAGCAAATACCATATCAAAAATAACCGTTGGGATAGCCGATAACTTTTTAAACTCTGTAGCCCTTGCCTACGGAAAGCCTATCGTATTTGCACCTGCAATGAACACAGTAATGTATAACTCCCCACAGACACAGGAAAATATAAAAAAATTAAAACGCTGGGGACACATTTTTGTTGAACCGTTAGAAGGGGAGCTTGCATGTGGGGAAGAAGGGGAAGGGAAACTTGCAGATGTTGATGATATTATCACCCAGATACTTTATGCATTACTGCCCAAATACTTAAAAGGTAAAAAAGTGATTGCCACAGCAGGTGGAACAAGGGAGTTCTTTGATCCTATCAGATACATATCTAACGCCTCCTCAGGTCAAATGGGATATGCCCTCGCAAAGATAGCATACGCACTTGGAGGTGATGTTACATTAATATCTGCCCCAACCTGTTTAAAAAAACCTTACGGGGTAAAAACTGTTGAAGTCGTATCTGCAAGGGATATGTACAAAGCTGTTATGGAAAACTTTCCTAATGCTGACATAGTGATAATGAACTCTGCGGTTGCTGATTTTAGACCTGAAAGCTACAGCGGTGAAAAACTGAAAAAATCTATAGAAAAACCTGTAATAAAACTTGTCTCTAACCCTGACATACTAAAAGAGTTAGGGGAGAAAAAAAGAAAAGATCAGATCCTTATAGGTTTTGCAGCAGAAAGTCAGGATATAATAAAAAACGCAGAGGAAAAAATCAGAAGAAAAAATTTAGATTACATAATAGCCAACAAGGTTGATGTTTTCAGTAAAGAAACCCACGAAGGTTGGATAATATCAAAAAAAGGGGAAATTATCCAGATTCCAAAAATGGACAAAGAGTCATCAGCCTTCTTTATACTTGAAAAAATCTTTAAGAGGTGAAGAGTCATGGAGTTTAAAGAAAGCGATCTTCCCGGAATTGGAAAAAAATACTCAATAATAACATCGGCAGGTGATAAGATCACCGTTGTGATGCATGTTACCGGTAAAAGGGAGATATTTGTTTTTGAACCTGATGATTTTGACGAACCCTCCTGCGATATTGTTTTAACAGAAGAAGAAGCAAATCAGCTTGGATCTGTTTTAATGGGAGCCTACTACAGACCTGAACAGGAAAAGGAAAAAGAAGTTCTTATAGAAAATCTTGCGATTGAATGGGTTAAAATACCTCCCACATCTTCTCTATCTGGAAAAAGCATAAAAGAGGCAGACATAAGAAGAAGAGCCGGTGTAACAGTTATAGCCATAATCAAGGAAAATGAAACCATAGTTAACCCAAAACCTGAAGAGGTGATCTCGGCAGGGGATACGGTTGTGGTAGTTGGAACAAGAGAACAGGTGGATAACTTTATGAGGGAGTACCAGATAAATGCATGAACAGACGATACCTTTTCTTATGCTGTTTGGTTTTTTAAATCTTGCCCTGTTCTTTGCAGGTTTACTTGGAAGACTTTTCAGATTTCCTGCAATCCTGTTTTACATAATAGCCGGGATTGTTCTCGGCAAACTTATACACGCAGAAGAAGCGATAGAGATATTCAGCGAGATAGGAATCGTTCTGCTGTTTTTTTATCTTGGACTTGAGTTTAATCTGAGCAGGGCTTTTTCAACCGCAAAAAAAATATGGTCTGTAGGACTGCTTGATCTTTTTTTTAACTTTTTTCTTGTTTTTGGGCTTATGCTGCTTTTAGGGTTTGATCTGTTTACATCAATACTTGCCGGCGGTGTGGCATACGCATCATCATCAGCAATAACAACCAAGATTATCGTTGACAACCACAGAATAGCAAACCCAGAAACAGAGCTGATATTAGGTCTTATGGTCTTTGAAGATATTGCCGCCCCTATTTTGCTTGCTGTAATTGCAGGTATGTCAACCGGAAATGATCTTACCCCTCTAACTTTTGGTATCATTTTTCTAAAAATAGCAGCGGTATTCGCCTTCTCAATTGCTGTGGCATACTACTTCAAAGACAGAATAGCCCAGTTCATAGACAAATTTATAGATGAGGACATATTTACCCTTTTCTCTCTGGGCGGTCTGATATTTTTTGCTGGATTTACACAGTACTTGGGACTGTCAGAAGCTCTGGGGGCTTTTTTAATGGGAATGATTGTTTCAGAATCTGGAAAGTCCCACGAGATAGAAAAGGTTATGTTTACCATCAGGGATCTTGCCGTTGCAATATTTTTCTTCCTGTTTGGAGCAGGAATACAGTTTGGTGGAGAGTTTACCCAGAAAATGCTGATAGCTCTGGTGCTTATGATAGTAATCTCTATAATAGGAAAATTCCTAACAGGCTTTTTAGGGGGTCTGATATACGGACTTTCCAAAAGAAAAGCCCTTGAGACCGGATTTTCTATAATCAACAGAGGTGAGTTCTCAATAGTGATGTCCAAATTCTCCCCTGTTTATATGATCCCTTTTATCGGGATATACGTCCTTTCCATGTCATTTATCGGGATACTTACTGCCCAGTTTGCACCAAAACTGTCAAATCTTATAATACCTAAAAAGAAAAAGAAGAAAAAAAGAAAGGTTATTGACGAGGCTGTAATTGACTGACCTGTTTATAACAAAACACAGAGCTTTGAAAAAAATAAGGGAATATTTTGAGAAAACAGGGGCTGTGGAGGTTTTCACCCCCTGCATCAGCCCCTATCCTAATCTTGACCCTAACATATATCCTGTTGAACTGTATGTTCAAAAATCTGATGGAAAAAAAATAAAAGCCTACCTGCACACATCACCTGAATACAGCATGAAAAAAATACTGGCAAACCTGAAAAAAGATATATACCAGATATCTCATGTATTCAGGAATTATGAGGGCTCAAAACTTCACACAGTAGAGTTTATGATGCTTGAGTGGTACAGGGTAGATTTTGATCTTGATATGCTTATGGAGGACACAAAAAATATATTCGTAGAAGTTTGTCAGGAAATATCAGGCAAGCCATCTGCAAAATTCAGAGGAAAAACTTACGATTTTACAGACTGGGAAAAGATCACCGTTGATGAAGCTTTTTACAGATACACAGGTATTTACCCTGATCAAAAAGATAAGCTTTACAGCTTTTTAAGAAATTCCGGCATAAAACATACCGGTCTTGAGATTGAAAGGTATGAAGAGATTTTTTTTACTGTTTACGCCTTCTATGTTGAGCCAAATCTTGGAACAGAAAAACCAACATTCATCTACGACTATCCTCCAGAATTTTCTGCCCTTTCCAGAATAATAGACGGAAAAGGAAAAAGGTTTGAAGCATATATCGGGGGAATTGAGCTTGTTAACGGTTATCAGGAACTGACAGATACTGTTCAACTTAAGGTAAGGCTTGAAAAAGATAAAGCCGAAAAACAAAAAAAGGGATTTGATTACCCTTTAGACCATGAGCTTTTGGAAGCTGTAAAGGATATGCCGGAGTGCTCAGGGGCTTCCCTTGGAATTGACAGATTTTTGATGGTTTTATTAAATAAAGAAAATATTAAGCAGACACAGGGTTTAAATTGGATCTGATTAATAAAAAAAGATACATAGTTCCAAAAAAAAGGTTCAAAACTCTAAAAATCTGGGTTTACAACATACTTGAAAATGAAAACAGCATTTACAACCAGCTTTACAATGTTTTCGCCCTTTTCCTGATCATAACATCAACAATAGGTATTTTTATTGAACTACTCAATCTTGAAATAAAAATCCCTCCTGATTTAAAGCTGTTTCTTGACGATTATGAAGAGGTAGTTCTGTGGTTTTTCGTTATTGAGTATATTCTCAGATGGTGGGCTGTATCAGATTTTTCACAAGATTTTAAAAAAGGTTATTACTCCTCTGAATGCGAAGGTTTAATAAAAAGATTCTGGTGCGGGGTAAAAGAGGGGTTCAAACCAAAACTGATGTGGATGAAAACACCTTACGCCATTATTGATTTACTTGCCATACTGCCTGTTATCAGACCTTTGAGAGCTATCAGAATAATAAGGGTTTTAAGGATACTTAAAGTAGTCAGATACGGAACAGCACTAAAAAGTATATTCGGAGCATTAAAGGAAGAAAGCTACCTATTCGGGATAATTTTTGGACTTCTATTCCTGTGGGTAACAACATTTTCACAGATAGTTTACATAGTTGAATACCACTACGGCAATCAAGAAATGTTCAAATCAATGTGGCATGCCCTTTACTGGGGTGTGGTAACAACCTCAACAGTTGGATTTGGTGATATACACCCAATTTCAGATGTAGGAAGATTAATAACAACAGTTATGATAGTAGGTGGAGTGGTCATTGTAGCAACAATGACAGGTGCATTTTCAGCAGCCCTTGTAAACAGATTACTTGTATTAAAAGAAGGGGAGTTAAAAATGGAAAAATTAGAAAAACATATCGTTATATGTGGATGGAATGAAACAGCAGAAGAAATTGTAGAACAGATAATAAGCCAGAAGATAGATAAAGAAAAACCTGTCGTTATAGTCACCAATGTTCCGAAAAAGGAATTTGAGATAGAACTGCCAAGGGATATTTTTTACAAGAGGGGAGATTTTATACATGAGCATATTTTGCTGGAGGTTGGGATAGATAAAGCGGAACATGTTGTTATCGTTGCAGAAAGGGAAGAAGGGCTTTCAGAAAGAAATATAGATGCAAGAACTGCTCTCGCTGCGATGCTTGTTAAAAATCTAAATCCAGAAGCAAACATATATGTTGAGGTTCTCTTAGATGAAGATGCAGACATTTTCACCAAGAGAATTAACATAAAAGAGATCATAATTCACGGTCAGATAATAGGTAAAATAATGTTCTCAAGTATAATGAACCCGGGAGCAACAACACTAATGAAATCACTTGTTGACAAAGAAAGAGGATTTCAGAAGATTAAAGTCTCGGATATAGGTAAGTTTGAAACATTTGGAAGTCTTCTGCATTTTGCAAGACAGCATAAGTATCTGCCTATTGCGGTGGAAAGAAACGGTGAGACTATACTAAACCCACCTGACGACTTTATACTTGAGGATACAGACTTTGTATTTTTACTTCCTTCAGGTGTTGAATAATGAAAAAAGTTTTAATCACAAGGGAAGAAAAACAGGCAAGAAAAACAGCACAGATTTTGGAAAAAGAGGGTTTTAAGCCTGTATTATTTCCTACCATAAGGTTTGAAAAGGTAAGCTTTGACAAAAAAGATCTGGTAGAATCAGATATTGTAATATTCTCAAGTCAGAACGCTGTGGAGTTTCTCCTCAGTGGTATAGACATAAACCTTCTGAAAGGGAAAACCATCATTGCTACAGGTGAAAAAACAGGAAAAGCCCTTAAGAAAAAAGGGATAAAAAAAGTGATCATACCTGAGGTTTACTCTGCTGAAGGTGTTGCTAACTTAATTAAATCAAAAGAAGAGTTTAAAGGTAAAAAAGCTGTCGCCGTAAGACCTGTTGAAGGGTTAAACACGCTTATTGATGAGCTGGAAAGTTATCTTGAGATTAAACCCCTTCCTGTTTATAAAACAGTTCCCAACACACCTGAAAACACAGATCAGATAAAAAAAGAGCTTGAAGAAGGAAGGATATTTGCCGTAATATTCACAAGCCCCTCCACATTTGAAAACTTTACCAGAATATTTCCCGACAGCTGGAAAGAATTGCTGAAAAAAACAAAAATAGCTGTGATAGGAACTACAACAGCTGAGGCATTAGTTCAAAAAGGAATTAATCCTGATATAATTCCCGAAATTTTCACACTTGAAAATCTTGTTAAAAATCTTAAGCAACTAACCTCCCAAAATTTCTGATCCCTATCTGAGAAGAACATTTTATATCAAAAGCTTTTTCATCAATAATCTTTCTTACAAAAGCGGCATTTAATTTATGTCCACCTTTATAAGAATACACATCCCCTATCAAAGGATAACCTAAAAGATAAAGATCTCCTATTAGATCAAGAACTTTGTGTTTTACAGGCTCATCATCAAATCTGAGACCCTCAGGATTTAATACTGAATCACCTTCAAAAACAACAGCATTATCAAGAGAACCTCCTTTCGCAAGACCCATCTTCTGAAGCATCTCAACCTCTTCAAGAAAACAGTAAGTTCTCGCCTTTGCTACATTTTCAAAATCTGCCTTAAGATTAGAGTATGTGTACTTTCTATTACCTATTATTCTGTTGTTATACTGGGCGTGGTATGTGGCAGTAAAAGTATTTGAAGGTTTTCCCTTTATAAACTTTCCATTTTCATAAACAACAACTTCTTTACTCAAAACAGCATACATCTTTTCTTCACCCAAAATTTCTATCCCTGCCTTTTTTATCTTTTCAACAAACTTTATCGCACTACCGTCAAGAATAGGAACTTCTTCAGCATCTATCTCAATATAAATATTATCAATACCTGTGAAAAAGAGAGCTGACATAAGATGCTCAATAGTGCTAATCTTAACATTACCTTTTGAGAGGGTTGTGGAAAACTCAAAGCCTGTTGCATAATCTATAACAGCCGGAATTACATTACCTTCCTTTACAAAATTTATACCTTCGTTTGCCTCTGCCGGTATTAATCTAAGATTAACAGGCTGTCCTGAATGAAGCCCTA
>JALVEY010000050.1 GCA_027030485.1 Persephonella sp. | reverse complement strand
AAAACCGTTTCCTTCTATCCTCTCAAGCCTTCCCCTTACAGGCCGGAGATTTTCTGAGGCTTTAGACAGAAGTTCAGGTGAAAATCCCATTTTCAGCAGGATAGATATTGAAAGAGCCGTGTTGTAAACATTAAAAAGACCTATAAGTTTTGTTTTTACAGGTAATTTTTTGTTTTCCCACCGCAGAAAAAAGGAAGAGCCTTTTTCTGAAAGTTTTATGTCTTCTATTTTGAAATCTGGAGAGTTTTGGGTACCGATACCGGAAATATTTTTATTTTTTTTTAATCTGTTGTAAAGCCTATTTCCGTATATGTCATCTGTGTTAACGACAGCGGGGGTTTCTCCGTCCAGCATATCAAACAGCTTTTCCTTTGCAGAAAAATACTCTTCCATACTCTTGTGGTAATCAAGATGATCCTGTGAAAGGTTTGTAAACACGGCACCTGAAAACTGTGTTCCGTAAACTCTCATCTGATCAAGGGCGTGTGAAGAAATCTCGGCAACAACATACTCTGCTCCCATATCGCTCATTTGTTTAAGCGTCCTGAACCACTGTATAGAGTCGGGGGTTGTTCTTCCTTCACAGATCACCCTGTCTCCAACCCTGTAGTCTATTGTTCCGATTATCCCTGTTTTTCTGCCTGAGTTTTCTATAAGCTGTGATATTAGATAGGAAACCGTGGTTTTGCCGTTTGTTCCTGTTATTCCTATTATTTTTATCTTTCTGTCTGGAAAGCCGTAAAACTTCCTTGATACCTCGGCCTGTTTTTTTCTGGTGTCCTGCGTCAAGACAACCCACACATCAGGGTATCTCTCTTTTACCTTTTTAGCTGTTTCTGTGTCCTGAACAACTACAGCAGAAGCCCCGTTTTTTACCGCCTCCTCAACAAATTTGTGTCCGTCTGTATTTGTTCCTTTTACAGCAAAGAAAACATACCCATTTTTAACATCTTTTGAGTTGTTTGAAAGACCTTTTACATGATTATCCTTTCCTGTGTTTATTATCTCTTTTTTTTCAAAAAGCTGATCTATTTTTTTTGTGTTCATACCTGAAGCATCTTTTCAATAGTCAGTTTTACACTTTCCCCAAGGGCAACGAGGTTATATCCCCCTTCAAGCATAAAAAGAAAAGGAACATTTTTTGTTTTTAATATACTTTCTACTATTTTTCCTATTCCCTCTGTGGATACATCAAGGTAAGTCAGTGGATCGTCCATATGAAGATCGTATCCTGCAGACACCATAATTATGTCAGGATCAAACCTTTCTATCAGAGGTGGAAGTTCTTCAGAATAAACCTTCTCATAAACATCATCACCTGTTCCTGCCGGTAGAGGAACATTGTATGTGTATCCGTAGCCTTTTCCCTTTCCCTTTTCCTCTTTTGATCCTGTCCCGGGATAAAATGGGTATTCATGGGTTGAGAAGTAAAAAACAGTATCATCTTCATAAAACGCTTTTTGCGTTCCATTTCCGTGGTGTGCATCAAAATCAATAATAAAAACCTTCTCATACCCTTTTTTCTGTGCGTATCTTGCAGCTACAGCGATGTTGTTAAATATGCAAAAGCCCATAGCCTTTGAGTACTCTGCGTGGTGTCCCGGAGGTCTGACGGCAGCAAAAACCCTTTCAACCTCTCCCTTTTCCAGTCTATCTACAGCCTCAAGCCCTGCACCTACAGCATATAGGGCTGCCTCGTATGAGAAAATGGAACATCTTGTGTCCGGATCAAGTGATGTTCCCCCTGCAGAGCAAAGATCCATTATCTCCTGTGGATAGTACGGATCGTGAACCATCGCAATATCCTGAGCCGTTGCCCTTCTTGGCTTTATATGTATAAGGTTTTCCTTAATCAGATCCACATACTCATTTACGGCAGTAAGCCTTTGTGGAGATTCAGGGTGTCCTTCACCTGTATCGTGTTTCAGGTAGATCTCATCGTATATGTAGCCAACCTTTCTCATTTTTTACCACCTCTGAATAAATCTTTCAATTTTTTTAATATAGCTGTAAAAATTCCTTTTTCAGCTTTCCTTTCTTCCTGGTTAAGTGGAGCTGTAAACTTATGTTTTATGTTGTCAAGGAGTATAAACTCATCACACACCCTTCTAAGCTCGTAGGAGCTTGTTTTCTTAAAAGATGCATTTTCTACCCTTTTACCAAGATCCTGAATTTTTTCAACAACAGGGACAAAATCACTGTCCCCGCTGACAAGAATAACAGTATCGTACGCATTTTTAAAGGCAAGGCTTATCATATCTGTTGCGATAAGAATATCTATTCCTTTTTCTATGTAGCCCTCAGGTGTTTTTTTCAGGGGCATAGTTTTCACCTTTATTCCCAGATTTTGAAGCTCCTTTAAAAATCCCATCTGTTTTCTCAGCTGTTCCCTAACATCTTTTGGAAGGTCTCCTGATGGGACGCCTGTGTAAAAATAAGCTCTCAAAAGCCATCTATCTTTTCGGAGTATCTCAACAAGCTTTTTATAGTTTATCTTTATTTTTAATGAATTCGTTGCATGGAACATATTCCCGCCGTCTATAAATATAACAACCCTTTCATTTGGATACCTGTAAACAACCTTTGTTTTTTTCTTTCTGAACATTCCTAACATCTTTTATCCTTTCCGGTTAATTTTTATCTTTTCAAGAAAATCCCTTTTAAAATCTTTGAAACGGTCTTCTTTTATGGATCTTCTTATATTCTCCATGAGCCTTGTATAAAACCTCAGATTGTGAATTGTTGCAAGTATCATACCTGTTATTTCCTCTGCATTGAAAAGGTGTCTTATGTATCCCTTAGAGAAGTTTCTGCATGTATAACAGTCACACTCAGGATCGACTGGATCATCGCTGAACTTGAATTTTGCAGCCTTTATATTTATTCTACCGTAAGTTGTGAACAGGGTTCCGTTTCTTGCATTTCTTGTGGGCATAACGCAGTCAAACATATCAACCCCCCTGTCAACAGATTCAATGATGTTTTCCGGCGTTCCAACACCCATAAGGTATCTCGGCTTGTCTTCCGGAATAAAAGGAACAACAACCTCTGTCATTTCATACATAAGCTCTGCAGGTTCCCCCACAGAAAGACCCCCTATAGCATATCCGTCCATATCAATATCAACTGTTTTTACAGCACTTTCTTTTCTCAAATCCTGATAAACTGATCCCTGTATTATGCCAAACAGCCCCTGCCACTGGTTTTTTTTAGCTTTCTTAGATTTCTTGAGCCAGCTTAATGTTTTTATAACAGCATCTTTTGCCGTTGTGTGGCTTACAGGGTATGGAGGGCAGACATCAAGGGGCATCATAATGTCGCTTCCGATTACCTCCTGAATGTGTACAACAAGTTCTGGAGTAAAGAAATGCCATGAACCATCAAGATGTGATTTGAACTTAACTCCTTCATCTGTCAGAACAACCTCAGCTTTATGTTTCCCTGTTTTACTTTTTTCCCTTGATAATG
>JALVEY010000049.1 GCA_027030485.1 Persephonella sp. | reverse complement strand
TTTTCAGACTTACAGATCAGCTCGCCCAGACCGTTTACGATCTTTCGGTTTACGGCGGAAAGGTAAAAAGAGAAGATGCAAGATTTATACTTCCACACGGGAGAAAAACAACAATTGTAGTATCGGGAACGATCAGCTGGATAAAGGATTTTATTATAAAAAGAACAGACCCCCACGCCCAGTGGGAGATACAGAATGTGGCAAAACAGATGAAACAGCTACTGTTAGAGCAGGGTATTGATGTTTAAAAGAAAAATCAAACTTCTTAAAAGATTTAAAGAAATATCAGCAACATTATCAAAGCTGGGTTTTTACAATGTATACGACTACTTTAAAATCCTTTTCGGAATTGAGGTTGAGCCGGGAGCCAAACCAAAAAGGATCAGAGAAGCCCTTGAAAAACTGGGACCCTCCTTCATAAAATTAGGACAGATACTCAGCACAAGACCGGACATAGTTCCTGTTTACATTATAGATGAGCTTATAAAACTTCAGGATAAAGTTGCCCCTGTTGATTTTGAGATAATCCAGCAAACTTTAAACAGAAATTATGGAGAACAGCTTTACGAGATATTTTCGTACATAGATCCAGCCCCCCTCGCATCAGCTTCAATATCCCAGGTTCATGTGGGCTACTTAAAAACAGGAGAAAAAGTCGCCGTAAAAGTAAAAAGACCTAATCTTGAGGAGATTATTCAGCTTGATTCAGAGCTTATGTTAATGGTTGTTGATTTTCTTGAAAGGCATTTTAAAAATGTGAAAGATTTTAATCTAAAGGGTGTTATACACCAGTTCAGGAGAACTACCCTTCAGGAGGCTGATTTTTCTATAGAAGCACAGAACATAAAGATATTTCAGGAAAACTTCAGAGATTATCCCGGTTTTAAAGTGCCCAAATGTTTTTATGATATATCAACATCTGAGGTTCTTATAACAGAATTTATAGAAGGAACAAAAATATCAGAAGTCCAAACTCTTAAGAAAAAAGGTCTTGATCCTGAAGACATAGCCGTCCGTCTGACAGATGCTTATTTTAAGATGGTTTTTATAGATGGGGTTTACCACGCAGACCCTCACCCGGGGAATCTGTTTGTGTTAGATGACGGCACGATTGTAGCTATTGATTTTGGAATGATAGCATTCCTGTCAAAAACCAAGAAAAAATACTTTTTTGATTATATTATCGCCGTCACAACCCTTGATCTAAATCTTGCGATACAGTTCTATGAAGGCTTCAACATGTTCACCCCCAGAACAGACTTTGGAAACTTTGAGGCAGATCTCCAGTTTTTCCTTGAAAAATACCACAACAAAAGGCTTGATGAGATAAACTTAAGGGAGATGATTGAGGACATAATAGGATTTATCAGGGAAAATCATCTAAAACTTCCAACAGATATAGCATATCTGGGGAAAGCTGCTCTTAATCTTGAAGGAACAGTAAGAAAACTCCATCCAACCTTTAACCCAACAGAGAGACTAAAAAATTTTATTGGAGTTTCTACAAAAGACTATATTAAAGAAAAGCTATCTGAAATTAGAGATGCTACTGAGCTATCATTCTATCTTATATTTAAGTTAGAACACGTTTATAGACTTCTTATAAGGGAAAGGATAACTTTTCAAATCATCTTTAAAGATCTTGAGGAGCTCCAGAAATTTTATAAAATGCAGACAGGAAAGATAGCGTTTACTATATTATTTGTCGGGATGCTTATATCATCCGCCCTTTTTTATATGTCAGGAAAAGACACAACCGGTCTGGTACTGCTTGTAATATCTGTCTTCATAGGGTTAATATCTTTCTACAAAGTATTTAGATTTTAGGGAGGTTTTGATGGGACTGAGATCTTTTATCATACCGGCTGTTGACATAAAAGATGGGAAAGCTGTAAGGCTTTTTAAGGGTGATCCTAATGCTGTTACAGTTTATGGTAACGATCCTGTCACTGTCGCAAAAATGTGGGAGGAAAAGGGAGCAAAACATCTGCACATTGTTGATCTTGACGGAGCTTTTGAAGGAAAGCCAAAAAATTACCGTGTAGTTGAAAAGATTGTGAAATCTGTAAATATACCTGTTGAGTTTGGAGGAGGATTAAGAAATTTTGATGCTGTAAAAACAATGTTTGATATAGGTGTTGAAAAGGTCGTTATCGGAAGTCTGGCCTATCAGGACAGGGATCTTTTTTTAAGAATAATTGATGCTTTCCCTGAAAAGGTTGTTGTTGGAATAGATGCAAAAGATGGAAAAGTTGCAATAAAAGGTTGGCTTGAGAAAACCGAGTATACGCCTTTAGAGTTTGCCCTGCAGTTTGACGATCTAAAAATATGGGGATTTTTATACACAGATGTTAACAGGGACGGGGCGATGGTAGGACCAAACATAGAGGGGACAAAAGAACTTGCAGAAAAACTGAAACATCCGGTCATAGCTTCCGGAGGCGTAGGAAGTCTGGAAGACGTTAAAAAGCTGTACCAGATTAAAAAGTTCGGCGTATACGGAGTTGTTGTAGGCAAAGCCCTTTATGAAGGAAAAATAAATCTTGAACAGCTGGAGGATTAAGATGCAGATGATAGAAACAGATAAAGCACCAAAGGCTATAGGACCCTACTCACAGGCTGTAAAATATGAGAACCTTCTGTTTATATCAGGTCAGATAGCGATAGACCCTAAAACGCAGGAGTTTATCGGAGGAGATGTTGAAAAACAGACAGAAAGGGTGATGGAGAACATTAAGGCTGTTCTTGAGGAAGCAGGGCTTAATTTTAATCATGTTATAAAAACAACAATATACCTGAAAAACATACAGGATTTTGAAAAAGTAAACAGGATTTATGGAAGGTATTTCACAGAGCACAAGCCTGCAAGGGCAACCGTTGAGGTTTCTAACCTTCCTAAAGACGCCCTTGTTGAAATAGAGGTTATTGCAGGAATTTAATCTTTGTCCATGTATATGCGAGAGGCTGTTGTTCCTCTCTGCCCCTGATACTTTCCCCTGTAAGGTCTTTCTGCAGGTTCTTCCATCTTTGCAAAAACAAGCTGACAGATCCTCATTCCCGGATATATTCTTAACGGTCTTGAGTTTGCATTATAAAACTCAAGTGTAATCTGACCTTCAAAACCAGCATCAACCCAACCTGCATTTTCTATAAAAAGTCCAAGTCTGCCAAGTGATGATCTTCCCTCAACAAATGCCGTAAGATAATCAGGAAGTTTTATATACTCCCTTGTGGTTGCAAGTATAAAATGTTTAGGCTGTATAACAAATCCCTCATCATCTGCAACAACCTTTTTAAGCTGATTTCCAAGATCAGGATTTTTAACGTCAAGGATTTCTATCTCCTCAGGGTATATAAGAAAATCATTTCCAAGTCTGAGATCAACAGATGAAGGCTGTATCTGTTTCTCATCTATAGGGTCTATAACAAGCTCATTTTCTTTTAAAAGCTGTTTAATCTTCCTGTCGTTTAAAA
>JALVEY010000048.1 GCA_027030485.1 Persephonella sp. | reverse complement strand
TCTATGATTTTTGAGATATTTAGATATTTCCGATTCCGGATCATCAAGATCACCGAATATGTTTGCATGTGTAGGACATGCAACAACACAGGCAGGCATCATTCCAACCTCTATTCTGTGGGCACAGAACGTACATTTATCTGCAGAGTTTGTAATAGGATCAAGGTATATCGCATTGTAAGGACACGCCATCATGCATGAAGCACACCCTATACATCTATCATGATCTATATTAACAATACCATTAGGTAAGTAGTGAAGTGCAGAAACAGGACAGATCCTTTCACAGGGTGCATTTTCACAGTGGTTGCATCTTAAAGGGACAAAATGCCTTTTGACGTCAGGAAATTCTCCCTGATCTATATATTTTACCCTAAGTCTCCAGCTGTGAAGGGGAACATTATTTTCAGCTTTACAGGCAACCGCACAGGCCATACATCCCATACATCTGCTTAGATCAACCAAAAAACCTAATCTCATGGGATACCCTCCTTTTAATTGGATTACAGACAGCCTTTAAAGAACCCAGGTTTTGGTTTTGGTGTTATTTCAAACTCCTCAAGTTTTACAACAGGAATACCATCTTTTTCTCCTATTACCATCCCTATTCCGTCTATAGATCCACCGAAACCCTCAAGAAGATCTGACCAGTAAACACTATCCTTGGACGGTTTTACATAAAAATACTCCCCTTCTGTAACATCAAAGACAACTATTTTAGGCGGATTATCGTATATGTCCTTTACCCCTTCAAATGCTTTATGTGGAGGACATGAGGCAAGTACACTGAACTCTCCACTTTCTTCCGCTTCTTTTGCACAGGATACAGCTGTTATAACAGCACTTGTAAATTCAATCTCGTTATCTTCTTCCTCATCTAATGTTTCTTCCTGTGCATACGCCTGTAAGATTAATGAATTATTGGAAATTCCGAATAAAAAGGAAAGGCTAAGTATTGATGCGAATATATACTTAAACATTTTTACTACCCCCATTACCTAAAGTTTTTCCAGCTTTTTAGTGTCGATAGATAAGCTATTAGATCCTTAAGATCCTGCTCACTAAGGTGTGAAAAAGGAGGCATTTTTGACTGTTTTTTTCCATCAACGGTCATATACCACTGGTACATATCGTTATTAGGGTATGCTTTAAATTTGTCAGGATCTGCATGTTTGTTGTAATGTCTGTTTGGGTTTAAGTTTCTTATTACCACATCATTTGGATTAAGTATAGATTCCTTCAGATAAACAGGATTTGCTATTCCTCCTATATTTGAAAGATCCGGTGCCATTCCCTGCGGTGCTGTAAGCTGGTCATCAAATCTGTGGCATGCAGCACAGCCGTTCTGAATAGCCACCTTTTTTCCATTAACAGGATCCCCAAGCTTTGATGCAGGATATCCCCAAGAAACATATTTCAGATAATCTTTATCAAGCTTAAACTTTCCAAGTTTTATAAATTTCCATCTTGAGAGGGATTTATTTCCGTCCCTTTCAAATTTATCTCCGTCCCAAACGGCAAAAGCTACAGGCACAAGACCTGCTTTCAGGTTTGAGTTCTCGGTGCTTAGAGGTCTTTTGAATACTGCTGTCCATTCTCCTGTTTTTTTGTTGTATTTCATTTCTATTTCTGCCGGTTCATCTATTTCTGTAAGAGAACCAAAGCCCTCAGATATGAAAACCTTCTGGTAGTCCCTTCCCTCAACCTTTTTCTGCAGGTAAACGGTTACAGGGTGGTTCTCATCTCCCATTCCAACATAAGGAAGTGTAATACCTTTGCCAAATTTATTTGGAAATTCAATACTTACGCCATCTGCAAACTTATTTGTATCGTAAACTGTCTGAATAGAAGGTGTATTATCTTTCCATCTAACATATACAGCTATTGATTTCTGATTGTATGCAACTTTTACCATTGCTTGAACAAGTTTTTTCTTAGGTATCAGATTATTTGCATTTTTGTCGTTCAATCTGACTGATATCTGGGGATACAGAAAGACCTTTTTTCCTCTTACTGTTTTCCACAGATATGCCTCAGGATCTGCCGGAATTTCTTCCTTTACATACTGTCCGTTTAAGACTTCGTATTTCATAAATTCCTTAAGGTTATTATCCTGTGCCTGTGAAACACCTACAAAAAACAGCGATGAGATTCCAAAGACAGCTGTTTTTATAACCTTTTTCATTATTTTCCTCCTTAGCTCCATTTTATAAATGGGAGTTTAATGGCTATCTTTTTCTTTAGCTGGCTGTGTTTCAAAAAACTTAACTCCGTAGACACCTTCCACTTTAGGAGTATTAGCACCCTGAACATATCTCTCATCAATAATGTTGAAAAACTCTGTTCCTTTAAGACCTTCCCTTGCAGCGACCTCCTGATAGTAATTCTCGTCAAGTCTAAACATTTCTGCATGGCTGTATGCTATGAGTATATCCATCAGTTCTGACTCTTCTCCTCTTTTTCTTTTTTCCATTTCAGAAAGGAGTATTTCGGCAGCTTTATGAACTTCAGGACCGAAAAGTTTTTCTAAGAATTCCATCGGTATTCTTCCCCCTTCCATAGGTTTACCCTCTTCATCAAATTTTGGGGGGGATATTACAGGAGGAACGTAGTAAACATTTGGCTGTGTCCCAAAGTCAGGTCTGAGCGGAAGAGCCACTTTATATTTGTGAACAAGTTTGTAAACCTGAGAATCTTCATCATCAAGAAAACCAACAAATCTAATTCTACCAACGCATTGATGGGCACATGCCGGAGGAAGACCTCTCTCTATCCTTGGAAAACAGAAAATACATTTTTCAGATTTTGATATTTTTGGGTTGAAGTATATCTTTTTGTAAGGACACCCTGCTATACAGTACCTGTACCCCTGACATCTATCAAGATCAACAAGGACTATCCCGTCCTGCTCCCTTTTGAATATAGCTTCCCTTGGACATGCAGCAAGACAGCCGGGGTTTGAACAGTGGTTGCATATCCTTGGGAGGTAGAAAAAGTAAGAGTTAGGCCAGTCACCTTCTCCCACATCTTCGTCCCAGTTTGGTCCCCAAACAGGGTCTGAGTTTGGTTGGAGAACTGTTTGCTCTGCATTTCCAAAAAGCTCGTCATGGTTGTAGTCCCAGGGCACGCCGTAATCATGCACCATGTCAGGAATTATTCCATCTTTAAGATTACCGTCTGAATCAAAGCCCCCTCCTGCTTCCATCCAATTCCTTGGATAGCCTGTTCCCGGCTGGGTTTCAACATTGTTCCAGTACATATACTCTCTTCCGTTTCTGTTGGTCCACTGGGTTTTACAGGCAACTGTGCATGTTTGGCAGCCTATACATTTATTTAAATCCATTACCATTGCTAATTGTCTTTTAGCCATTATGTTTTACCTCCTTATGCTTTCTCTATATCTACTGATGTTGTGTAAGCATGCTGATTACCGTCCCAGTTTCCGCCAAATTTCAGATGTCCCCAACCATCGGACAGCTCAAG
>JALVEY010000047.1 GCA_027030485.1 Persephonella sp. | reverse complement strand
TATTGTTGATAGTGTTGCCCTTCTTCCGTTTATGTAGTAGATGTTTTTTCCGTTTTTTAGCTCCCTTGCAAATATAAGTGTTCCTTCCTCAGAATAAGGGTTGCTGACATTTTCAAAAACTATCTCAACAAAATCCCCTTCAGAATGTTTTCCTTTTTTTCCAAAAACAAATGACAGGGCATCAACAATCAGGGATTTTCCTACTCCCGTTTCTCCTGTAAAAATGTTCAGACCTTTTCCAAGCTCAATGTCTATATCTTCAAGATAAAGGAACTTTTCTATTCTAATTCTTGAAAGCATTTTACCCTTTTCCTTTTATGAAACTTTCGTCTGATCTATTAAAAACTATAATAATCTTTCTGTGTTGCAATGGGATCAAATAGTATATAAGATATTTTTGATTTTTTCTGAGGAGAAACAGTTGAAAAAGATAAAGGTTAATATAGACGGGGAAGAAGTTATAGTTCCTGAGGGAACTACAGTCTTAGAGGCTATAAAAAAACTCAACAAATTAGTGCCAACATTCTGTTATCACCCTAAACTTCCCGTGTTTGGCGGGTGCAGGATCTGTCTTGTTTATGACAAAAAATGGAAAAGAAATATAATAGCCTGTGCAACCCCCGTTTATGAAGGTATGGAGATTGAAACACAGAATGAAAAGGTGATGAATGAGAGGAAGTTTATACTGGAGATGCTGTTCACAAGACACCCCCTTGACTGTCCTGTGTGCGATAAAGCAGGGGAGTGCGATCTGCAGAACTGGGGAACATACTACGGACCCCAAAAAAATCTATCAACGATTACACCATTTGAAAAGATAAGACCTGAGGAAGACTGGAAAAGCGATTATTTTGAGTTTGTTTCAAACAGGTGTGTTCTATGCCTCAGATGTGTTAGCGTGTGCAAAAATGTTGTTGGGGCAGATACTTTATTTCAGGAAGAAAGAGGCTTTGAGATAGTTATATCCCCAGACAGAAAGCCTATGGATCAGGTAAGCAGTTGTGAAGCCTGCGGTCTGTGTGTTGATGTCTGTCCTGTGGGGGCTATTCTTTTTAAGCCTTTCAAATATACAGCAAGGGCATGGCTTTTAAGGGAAACAGTATCCCACTGCGGAATGTGTTCTCTGCAGTGCCCTGTTGCTGTTGATCACGACGGCAAAGATATCTATAGGGTCAGATCAACCTCAGATCTGAAAATATGTGCAGGGGCATACCTTGGTTATGACATATACAGAAAAAACAGGCTTACTACAGCTATGGAAAACGGTAAGCCTGCAGACCCAGATAGTGTTATAAAAAAGCTATCCGGTATAATTTCAGAAAAACCTGAAGAAACGGCTGTAATACTCTCCCCTTACTCGGGAAATGAGACGATAGAAGCAGTAAAAGACCTCCAGAAAAAAATCCCTGTAGCTATAACATCAACTGTTGCAACAACAGTTCTTCCTGTGGTAGAGGGATTTAATTCTGAGGCTGGAAGTTATCATTTATTAGATGAAGATAAGATACTGCAGGCAGAAAAGATAATCATAATCGGAAATGACCCTTCAGACACTAATCCCGTTATCTCTTATCTATTTCACAAAAACTACTATGAAGGTTTCACTGTTGGCAAAGACAAAAAGATAATATACATAGGTAAAAGTTTAGGTCATACAAAAAAGTTCAATCCTGAAGTTATACCGGAAGATCCGGAAGATCTAACATTTGAAAAAATAAAAGGCTTAAACCCTGATGAGAATACCGTTGTTATTTATTCAACAACAACATTAAAAGGTCAGAAGGCTTACAAACTTGGAAAGCTCCTTGGGCTTGTAAAAAAAGAAACAGGATCAAAAATACTGATACTTCCACAGGAAACAAACGGATTTGGTCTTATTAACAACATTCAGCTTGAGTATCTTCCTGATGTTTTGAAAAAGATAAAAAATGGAATGATAAAAAATCTTATTCTCATAGGTGAGGACATAGTGGATCACATCACAGATCAGGAGCTTCAGGAGATATTCCTCAAAATTGAAAATTCAGCTGTGATAACACCTTTCTCAGACGGTCTCGCCCTTTCGTGCAGTATGGCTTTAGGGACAACTATCTGGCTTGAAGACGAAAGAACAACAGAGGGTTTTTCAGGCATTGTGAAAACAAAAAAGGCTGTAAACGGTGCGATGACTGAGGAAGATATAATCAGGAGAATAACAGAAAAGATAAAAGAAGTCCCTGAAATCTCTGAAGGAAAAAAAGAGATAACAGAATTTTATGACTACGAAGGATTTGATTATCCCTACATCTCACTGTGGGATTTTGGATATTTAGGAAGAAGGTCTGATAACCTAATGAACTACAGATTTAAAAGGGAGTCAATGGTAGAGGTAAAAGATGAACATTAAGATGGGTATTGCAAAAGCAGGAATAAAACCCTCTGGAGATTACGACATACTCGTTTTAAAATTCAGACCTTCTGTTTACAGCCTTGTCCTAACACAGAACAGCCTTGCAGCTGCACCTGTCGTTTACGACAGAATGGTATCCAAGATGACTGACAGGATCTCTGCTGTCGTCGTTAACAGCGGAAATGCAAATGCTGCAACAGGTAAGGAAGGACTTCAAAATGCACAGAAGATGGCTGAGATAGTTGAGAAATGTTTGGATCTGGGAAATAATCAGGCTTTTGTTTTTTCAACAGGTGTTATAGGTGTTCAGCTTCCTATGGAAAAGGTAGAAAAAGGAATAAAAGACGCCTGCCAAAACCTTACTGATCTTGATCTTGAAAAGGCAGCAAAAGCTATATCAACCACAGACTCATTCCCTAAGTATTACTCATACGAGGGAAGTATAGACGGTAAAACATTCAGGATACTGGGAATAGCAAAAGGTGCAGGCATGATCCATCCTAACATGGCAACAATGCTTTCTTACATTTTTACAGATGTAAAGATTGAAAAAAGCCTTTTAGACAAAATTACAAAGGTTGTGACAGATAGAAGTTTTAACTCTATAGATGTTGACGGCTGTGAAAGTACAAATGACAGTTTTCTTGTTGTTGCAACAGGAGAAACAGATCTTAAGATAAATGAAAAAAACAAAATAGAATTTGCAAAATCCCTTCTCCATGTTGCCGTGGAGCTTGCAAAAATGATAGTAAAAGATGGGGAAGGAGCAACAAAGCTTATACAGATAAATATTCACAACGGATCAACAAAAGAGGAGGCAAAAAAGGTAGGGGAAGCGATAGCACTGTCAAACCTTTTCAAAACAGCCATGTTCGGAAATGACCCAAACTGGGGAAGGATACTTTCTGCCGTTGGACAGCTACATTTAGACATTGATTTTTCAAGGGTAAAGCTTTACATAGGTGATTTTCTTATATACAGCGGACAGCCGGTTGATTACGACAGGGAAAAGGCTGTTCAGTATCTGAAAAATAACAAAGAGATAACGATAGATCTGTTTTTAGAAAGGGGCGACTCAGACTGGACTTACTACACCTGTGATCTAACATACAGATATGTTGAGATAAATGCAGAATACACCACCTGATCTGTCAGAATGTTAAAATAAATATTGCCCTAAAGAAATTTTGTTTATATATTTACTTATTAGTAATCATTACTGATAAGAATGGAGGCTGTTATGGATAAATTGATCATATTTGATACAACTCTGAGAGATGGAGAGCAGGCTCCCGGTTTTTCCATGACTGTGGAAGAAAAGGTTACGATGGCTCAACAGCTTGAGAGACTGGGTGTTGATGTTATAGAGGCAGGTTTTGCTGCTGCCTCTGTTGGAGATTTTGAGGCTGTTAACTCAGTTGCAGAGATAATAAAAAACTCAACAGTCTGCTCACTTGCAAGGGCTCTTGAATCTGATATTGAAAAGGCAGGAGAAGCCCTTGCCCCTGCAGAAAGAAAGAGGATACACACATTTATAGCAACATCACCTATACATATGAAGTACAAGCTGAAGATGACCCCCGATCAGGTCGTTGAAAGGGCTGTTTCTGCGGTCAGATTTGCAAGAAATTTTACAGATGATGTTGAGTTTTCTGCAGAAGATGCATTCAGATCAGACAGGGATTTTTTGTTCAGAGTTTTTGAAGCCGTAATAGATGCAGGTGCAAAAACGATAAATGTGCCTGATACCGTCGGTTATGCAATACCTGAAGAGTTCGGCAAACTCATATCAGACATAAGGAACAATGTGCCAAACATAGATAAGGCTGTAATATCTGTCCACTGCCATAATGATCTGGGTCTTGCTGTTGCAAACTCCCTTTCTGCCGTTAAAAACGGTGCGAGACAGGCACATGTAACCATAAACGGTATCGGTGAGAGGGCAGGTAATGCTGCCCTTGAAGAGGTTGTTATGGCTATAAAGGTAAGGAAAGATTACTTCAATGATGTTAAAACAGATATAAACACAAAAGAGATATACAAAACAAGCAGACTTCTGTGCAGGATTACAGGTAGCTTTGTCCAGCCTAATAAGGCGATTGTTGGGGACAACGCCTTTGCCCATGAGGCAGGAATTCATCAGCATGGAATTCTTGCCCACAGGGAGACATACGAGATAATGAGGGCTGAAGACGTTGGCGTTCCGGAATCCAAGATAGTTCTTGGTAAGCATTCAGGAAGGCACGCATTTAAAGCAAGGCTTGAGGAACTTGGCTACAAAAACCTTTCTGAAAGTGAGATAACGATGCTTTTTGAAAAGTTCAAAGCCCTTGCCGACAAAAAGAAAGAGGTTTTTGATGAGGATATTGAGGCTCTGATATTAGATGAGCTGTTCAAAAGTTATGAAGAGGTAAAACTGATATACTTCCATGTTTTGAGCGGTAACAGTGCCATTCCTTCATCAACGGTAAAAATAGAAAAAGATGGTCAGCAGATAGTAGCAACATCTTCAGGAGACGGACCGATTGACAGTGCTTTAAAGGCTCTTGAGAAAGCATTAGGCATAACAGGAAGGCTGAAAGATTACACAATAAGATCCCTCAGTGCAGGAAAAGACGCTATGGGGGAAGTAAGGGTTGTTGTTGATTTTGACGGAACAATAAGCTCAGGAAGGGGAACTTCAACAGACATAATTGAGGCAAGCGTAAAAGCCTATCTTGATGCTTACAACAGATATCTGGCAAGGAAAACATTTATTGAGAAAAGGATAAATGAAGGAATATAAGGAGGGATAGTTGAAAGGAAAGCTTTTTCTTATACTGGTTGTTTTAGCAGCAGCTGCAGGAGGTTATTTTTATTACACAGGGGTTGTAAACTTTAATGAACCTAAGGTTATATTTGAGGAGAAACCCCAATTTATAGGTGCAGATACACATTTGAGATTTAAGGTTGTGGACGACAGACCCGGAATTAACAAGGTTCAGATCTTTGTGATCCAGAACAGGAATATAAAGATACATGAAGACCTTGAGTTTCCTGAAGGGCTAAAAGAGAAGGAGTACGATCTCAAAATAGATGCAAGAAAGTTAGGGCTTGTTGAGGGAAAGGCAAAAATATCAATAGTAGCTGAAGATTCTTCCCTTCTTAAAAACAAAAAGATTATCAGCTACGATGTTAAGGTTGACCTTACCCCTCCAACCTTAAGCGTCCTTTCATCACCGGCAGGCATTATGAATGGAGGAACAGGTTTTGTTTTTTACAGAACATCTTCAGATGTTGTTAAAACAGGGGTAAAAGTTGGAAACCTTGAGTTTAGATGCTTCAACGGTATTGTAGAGAACAAAAATATTTACGGTTGTGCCTTTCCATACCCTTACTACTGGAACAGAAAAAAATCAATAGTTGTGTTTGCGATTGATAAAGCAGGAAACAAAACATCTCACGCTATCATGTATTACTTTAAGAAAAAAAGATATAAAAGGTCTGTGATAAACCTGTCAGACGAATTTATAGAAACTAAGGTCAGACCACTTTCTGATAAGGACATTCAGGATCCTGTTGAGCTTTTTAAATATGTCAATGTTCAATTGAGAAAGAAAAATGAAGACCTGATACACAAAATTACATCAGATGTGACAATAAAAGAGCCTCTTTTTAGAAAAAACTTCCTTCAACTGAAAAATTCGCAAATGCTTGGTGGGTTTGCAGATTACAGAAAATATAGATACAAAGGAAGACTGATAAAAGGGGCTGACGCGTACCACAAAGGAATGGATTTCGCTTCCATAAAAAATGCTCCAGTGCAGGCTGCAGAGGACGGAAAGGTTGTTTTTACAGGTTTTATCGGAATCTACGGTAATTCTGTGATTATTGAGCACGGAATGGGAGTTTTCACCCTGTACTCACACCTTGCTGAGATACATGTAAACAAGGGAGATGAGGTAACAAGGGGAACAGAGATAGGGCTTACAGACACAACAGGGCTTGCTGTAGGTGATCACTTACACTTTGGTGTTCTGGTGCAGGGGCTTGAGGTTCACCCTATAGAATGGCTTGACAGAAGATGGATCAAAACAAGGTTTCTTGATGAATATAAAAGGATAAAAAATCTGTATGGAGGTCAGTAGATGAAATTTTTTATTGATACTGCAGACATTAATGAGATTAGGGCTGCAAACGAACTGAAAATACTTGACGGTGTAACCACTAATCCAACACTCATTGCCAAAACAGGAAGACCGTTTATGGAGGTTGTGAAGGAAATACTTGAGGAAATTCCGGACAAACCTGTATCTTTAGAGGTTGCAAGTACAGACTATGAAGGAATGGTAAAAGAAGGGGAGATGCTTGCACAGCTTGGGAAGAATGTTGTTATAAAAATACCTATTACTATTGATGGACTAAAAGCTGTCAAATACTTTGAGTACAAAGGTATAAAAACCAACGTTACGCTTGTATTCTCCCCTGCACAGGCACTTCTTGCCATGAAAGCCGGAGCATCTTACATATCCCCGTTTGTAGGAAGGCTTGACGATATTGGCCACACAGGTATGGAACTTATATCCCAGATAAGGACTATAATTGACAACTACGGCTTTAACACTGAGATTATTGTGGCAAGTGTTAGAAATCCAATGCATGTTATTGAATCTGCATTGATAGGGGCTGATATTGCTACAATTCCATACAAGGTTATATCACAGCTTGTTAAACATCCATTAACAGATATAGGACTTGAAAGATTTTTAAAAGACTGGGAGTCTGTCCCTGAAAAACCTTTTTAAAATGAAGTACAGAAAAAAAGGAATAAAAAAAGAACACCATATTATAGAAGATGGGGAAGAGATCCTTCAGGATCTTATAAAAAAAGGGCTTGTTAAATCTATCATTCCCGGAAGAATAAAAACAACACCAAAGGGTCAGCCAGGAAACATAAGGCTGACCTTCCAGTATGAAACAAATTCAGGTGCCAAACTTCTCCTGAAAAAAGGTTCAACAGTCCAGGAAGTCTTTGTGGTAACCTCTGACACAGAAAGATTAAAAGATTATCTAAGTAGAAAATATCCAAAAAGTTAAAGTTTTCAGAGACTTTTTCCGAAATCATTGATAAATAAGAAGTTTCAGGCTTTATAATAGGTTAATAACAACCCTTTTGTTATATTAAATATTTCAGATTTTATCACATATGTTCTGAATTTCAAAAAATTTTTTTTCTTATTTTTCATCATGAATCCCATTATAATAGTCCCTACACAAAATAAGAGGGGTGAAATAATTGGACATCTGGGGTTCAATACTTTCCTCTATCTCAAGGAGGGTGGATAGATCAACCCTTAACCTTCTCAAAGGAATACAGAAAGCAGAATACAGGAACGGACAGCTCTACATCTCAACCCCAGATGTTGTGTACAAAGAATGGTTAGAGACAAACCTGCTTGATGAGATAAGAGAGTCTGCTGTAGATCTTTTAGGTGACAACCTTGAGGTACACATACTCTCATCAGATCAGGAACAGGTTGAACGGGAAATTAAAAGCACAGAAAAGAAAACCCCTTACAGGCTTACAAACCTTAATCCAAAATTCACATTTTCAAACCTGATTATAGGAAACTGCAACAAGATAGCCTATCAGGCATGCATCTGTGTAGCTGACAACTTAGGCAGTATATACAATCCTCTGTTTATATACGGGGGTGTAGGGCTTGGGAAAACCCACCTTTTACACGCAACAGCACATCAGGTTCTGTCTAAAAATCCAAAAGCAAACATCATATATACAACAGCAGACACATTTATGTCAGAGCTTATTTATTATCTGAGGAACGGATCTATACTTGAGTTTAGAAAAAGATACAGAGATGTTGATCTTCTTCTTATTGATGATGTCCAGTTTCTGCAGGGAAAGGAAAGGACACAGATTGAGCTTTACCACATATTTAATGCCCTTCATCTGATAGGAAAGCAGGTCATACTTTCCTCAGATACTCCCCCTAAAAATCTGAAAGGTCTTCAGGAAAGGTTAAGAAGCAGGTTCGCAAGCGGGCTTGTTGTTGAGGTAAAAGCTCCTGATCTTCAGACAAAACTCTCAATAATCAGGAAAAAATCTAAAGAGATGGGGATATACCTTCCTTCAGATGTATGCCTGCTGATAGCCAAGACTGTTAATTCCAATGTTAGAGAGCTTGAAGGCTCACTTAACAAACTTAAAGCTTACAGCGACCTTATGGGAAGAAGCATAACCCTTGATATGGCAAGGGAGGTTCTGAAGGATCTTTTTGAGCTTAAAGAGATGGAAACCTCCCTTTCTATTGAAAAGATACAGAAAGAAGTTTCAAGCTACTTTGGGGTTAACATAAATGAGATACTGGGAAATTCCAGAAAGAAGAAGGTTGCGATGGCAAGACAGATAGCCATGTATCTCTCAAGATACCTTACAGATAAAACACTTAATGAGATATCAAAAGCCTTTAAGAAAAAAGACCACACAACAGTTTTAAACGCTATAGAAAAGGTTGAAAAAACTATGGAAAAGGACAGAAAATTTAAGCTGACAGTTGAGTTTCTAAGGGATAAAATACTAACTTCTTAAAATAAACTTTTCTTCCCGCAGAATAAATTTCCTGTTGCTATAAATAAAATGTGTTTGTCAATATTGATAACATCAACGGTGTAATATTCTACCCCGTAGTAATCATACTTTTTACAAAAAACCCTTCCTTCTAACTCAAACTCTTTCATCATCTTTTTTGCTATCTCAATGTATGTAGATGAGTATTCTCCATTTATCTCAAAGAAATCTCTAAAAAAAGAAACAGTAAAATACTCATATTTGACTTTCTTTATATAAAACGGCAGATACTCAGAGGCACTTCCTTTAAAAAAACCTATTTCCTCAGGTTCACCGGCAAAAACTGAAAAAAAGGGAAAAAGAAACAAGCTAAAGATTAGCTTTTTCATTATCCCCCTCCTTAAAGTTTATTACCTTTTTGTGTACCTTCTTAAAAACCTTCTTTTTTGATTTTTTGTTTCTATACCTTTTTCAGAAAGATTCACAAGATTTATGTCAGCTTTTGTTTTTCGCTGGATCTGCCTGAGGATATGATCTTCTGAAGGGTTCATTATGGATATTGCTGTTCCTTCTTTTCCTGCCCTTCCTGTTCTACCAATTCTGTGGATATAGCTTTCAACATCTTTTGGAAGTGAGTAGTTCATAACAAGGTCAACACCTTTTATATCAAGACCTCTTGCAGCAACATCTGTTGCAACAAGTATCTGGAGCTGATTTCTTCGAAAACTTCTTAGAACTTTCTCCCTTTTAGCCTGTGAAAAATCCCCGTGTATAGCATCAGCATTAAAACCTCTTTTTTTCAGCTCACTGGCAAGCTGGTCAGCACCTTTTTTTGTTTCTGTGAACACTATCGTCTTGGTATCCCCATATTCTTTCAGGCTTTCTGTAAGTTTTTCTAACTGTTTGCTCTGATCAACTCTGTAAACGATCTGCTTTATCCTGTCTACCGTTACCTCTTCAGGTTTTATCCTGATAGTCTCATAATCTGGATTTAAGAACTCCTCTGCAAGCCTTTTTATTGCAGGGGGCATAGTTGCAGAGAACATAAGTGTTTGCTTGTTTTGGGGCGTTTTGCTGAAGATAAACTCTATATCCTCTATAAATCCCATCTCAAGCATTCTGTCAGCTTCATCAAGGACAAAGATCTCAACATTTGAAAGATCAAGAACCTTTCTTTCAATAAGATCCTTTACCCTTCCCGGTGTTCCAACAACAACCACATCTTTTCCTTTTTTCAGAAAATCTATCTGGTGTTTTATTGATTTTCCACCGTAAATGGCTAAAGCAAAGATCCTTTTTTCCCTTCCCAGATCTTTGATCTCTTTTGTTACCTGAATGGCAAGCTCCCTTGTTGGAACTAAAACCAGCGCCTGAATTTTTCTTGCCTTTGGGTTGACCTTTTCAACGATCGGAATTCCAAATGCTGCTGTTTTTCCTGTTCCTGTCTGTGCCTGAGCAATAAGGTCTTTACCTGAGAGAACAACAGGTATAGCCTTTTCCTGAACCTCTGTAGGATTTTTAAAACCCAATCTCTCAATGGATTTTAATGTTTTGTGTGAGATCTGAAGATCCCTAAAACTGAGTTTTGACATACTTCCTCCTGATTTTTAAAAGAAAGAAAGATTTAACCGTCTGATTTTCCCTTGATAAGAGGTTTATTGTAAATCCCTCTTTCTTTTTATTTTTTTACGGTAATAGTATATAACATTTAAAAATAAAAACAAGGATTTTATGAGATCTTTTTCAGAATGTACAGAAACTCCCTCTCCTGCTCCTCAAGTGTAGATCTTATCATCTTTATATTTTTTTCGTATTCAGGAATGTAGTACTTTTCAAGGGCATTAACCCTTATTACCGTTTTTCTCAGCTCATCTGCAAGCTTCCATGCTTTTATCTCAACTCTGCTCAGCTCAAGGATAAGTTGTAGGACTTCTAAAAAGGACTGTCTTGCAACATCTATAAACAAACTTTCAGAGACACTGCTGATAGGAAATTTGTCGGTTTTCACCTTGAACTTAACATCTGGAACGGGAATTCCCATAAATGTTTTCTGATACACATACAGTTCTCCTTTAAAGTTAGTTAACCGAGATTCTTTAAGGACGCTGTCCTTTCCGGCTTCCATGTAAGCCTTCACAAGAAGGTTGTAGCTTTTTACCACCGCCTCATTTAACCTTTTCCTGAGGCTTTCAACATCATCAAGAATGCCCAGTATCTCTTTCAAAAGTATATCCCTTTTCTGCTGGAGTATGTCTCTGCCGTCTTTTATGGTCTGGAGTTCATTTTTAAGCTGGATTAATGCTGTTTTACTTGGGGGAACCTTCATTTTTCCCTCTTATGTAGGTTTTAATATCTTCCTCTTTCAGTCTTGTAAGCTCTTCTTCAGGAAGCTCTCTCAAAAGTTTCCAGCCTATTTTTAGCGTTTCCTCAAGTGATCTGTCCTCATACCTGTCCTGTGATAAAAATCTTTTTTCAAAATTTCTGCCAAAATGCAGGTAGATCTTTTCTGTGGAACTTATCTCCCCTTCACCAACAATTGAGGCAAGCATCTCAATCTTTTTAGCCTTTGCATAAGCAGAGTAAAGTTGGTGAGACCATCGCCTGTGAAGGTCTGTAATGCCTCTGTTCATAAGCCTTGAAAGGGAAGGCAGAACATTTATAGGAGGGTATATCCCTTTCTGGTGAAGGGTTCTGTCAAGAACGATCTGACCCTCGGTTATGTATCCTGTCAGATCCGGTATAGGGTGTGTAATGTCATCATCTGGCATCGTCAAAACAGGAAGCTGTGTTATTGATCCTTCCTTTCCTTCAATTATCCCTGCCCTCTCATAAATCGTGGCAAGATCAGAATACATGTAGCCTGGATATCCTTTTCTGCTTGGTATCTCTCCCCTTTTTGATGAAACATCTCTCAAGGCATCACAGTAATTTGTCATATCGTAAAGTACAACAACAACATCGTACCCCTTTTCAAAAGCCATGAACTCTGAAAATGTTAATGCTGATCTTACAGCTATAAGGCGGTTAACTGGAGGCTCCCCTGCAAGGCTCATAAACACAGCAGTACTTTGAAAGTTTCCTCCGGAAATTATCTCATTTATAAGAAAATCAGCATTTTCGTATCTTATCCCTACAGCAGCAAAAACTGTTGCGCTTTTTTTCTCAGAAGCTTTTATCTGCCTGACTATCTGTGCAACAAGCTGATCTGTAGGAACACCTGAAACAGCAAAAACAGGAAGTTTCTGTCCTTTTACAAGAGAGTTAAGACCGTCTATTGCAGATATTCCTGTGTGTACAAAATCCCTCGGGTAATCCCTCTTAGCCGGATTGTAAGCATAACCTGTTATCTCGGCATATTTTGAGACGGCGATCTCTCCTAAATCAT
>JALVEY010000046.1 GCA_027030485.1 Persephonella sp. | reverse complement strand
TCAACTTTTCCTTTTATTGTTTTACTCAGACCGTCAATTTTTACAAATACATAATGATCTTTTTCAAAGATTTTGTTTACACAATTGGAAACGTCAAGAAAAACATTCTTTCCTTCAATCCGCAGGAGCCTTGAACTGCAGGTAACAGGAACCTCGTAGAAATAATCTATAACTTTGATGTTTTCTTTTTTTACCCTCAGAATATCTATAATGGTCTGGGTCTGATCTATTTTTTTCTCTTTTAGAATACTGGTAAGTTTATCCTGCAGGGATTCAACATAATCTGTGTTAGCTCTGTCCAGAGTATCAAGATAAGCCTCAACAAGGGTTAGATAGTTTTTGAGAAACGTAATATCTTTTTCTTTCTGTATAAGATGCTCAAGAAAATCCCTTGCCATTACCATAAAAACTTTGGACAGGATAGCTCTTATATCAACTTTTGTTTCATACATTTTAAGTCCTAAAGAGTAAAGTTCATCAAGAGGATTTCCCTGAAAGCTGAAAAGCCTCTTGTATATCCCTTCTGAAAGGGTTCTTATCCTTTCATCAGACAGCTCCATATTTGATATTTTCTTAAAATATTTCAAAAAGCTGTCAACAAACCTTCCCCTGTAGTTTTCAAAAAAATCTTTTTCTGTGGATAGGGATCTGTAAAGGTTGTTTAATTCCTGTTCAATCATTTTTTTAAATGTTTTTTCTTTTATTATACAAATTTTTTAGAAAAAATCAGCCGATGATCACCAGATCAAGAGGAGTTTCTGTCAGAACTTCAGCTCTGTTTTTTCTGGCAACAACTATGTTCTCAAGTCTAACTCCACCTTTGTGTGGAATGTATATTCCGGGTTCTATAGTTATTACTGTGTTTTCCTGAAGGATCTCTTCTGACTTTTCCGACACCCTTGGAGGTTCGTGTATCTCTATCCCTACACCGTGACCTGTTGAATGGAGAAAGTAATCACCGTAGCCGTATTTTTTTATAACATCTCTTGCTGTTTTGTCTATTTCTTTTACAGGAATACCGGCCTTTACTTTTTCAACAGCTGTCAGGTGAGCCTCTTTTACTATCTGGTAAATCTTTTCTATCTCAGGATCAACCTTTCCGTAAAAAATGACCCTTGTAAAATCTGAGCAGTAACCTTTATAAACCATTCCCATATCTATCAAAATAGGGCTGTTTTTTTCAACAGGATCGTATGATGTTTCATGGTGTGGTACTGCAGAATTTTTACCTGATGCAACAATAGCCGGAAAGCTCTCACCTGTTCCCCCCTGCAGGAATATCTCATTTATTATCATTCTCCTCAGGTCAAGCTCATTTTTAGCTGAGGGAATAAGAGGTAGTATATTTTCAAATACTCTGTCTGTTCTTTTTACAGCCTCTTTTATTATCTGGATCTCCTCTTCTGTTTTTGAAACTCTAAACCGGTCAAAAAATCCTGAGAACCCTACAAGCTGACATTTTAGACTTTCAGTTTTACCCGATTCTTTATTCGTAAGTTTTTTGTAGAAAGCTATCGTTGTTCTGTCCTCCTCAAAACCTACCTTTTTACCTCCGTATTCGTTGAGTATATCTCTCAGATGATCTATCTGGTTTTTATTTTTTTCACCAAGCTGTATAACCTGCCAGTCTTTTAGACTTTCTTTTGCAGCCTCGTAGTATCTGCTGTCTGTTATAAAAAATTTTTCTGTCCGGGTCAGCAGAATATATGCGTTTGAGGATCTAAAATGGGACAGATAAAAAACATTTGGTCTGCTTGAGACAAAAAATGAATCCAGATCATTTTCCTGTAATTTTTTCAGTATCTGCTTTATTTTCAATTTACCCTCCAAAAGGGTTGCTTTTTTAGAATATTCGTATTATATTATATTTTGGTTAGTGTTTACTAACGATGCCCTGCTGGAGCCATCAGTGGGGGGTTTTCCGCCCCCCTCTTTTTTTTTATAAAACCGGATAATTTCCATCAAAACACGCAGTACAAAACCCTTTCTGCTTATGCTTATTTGCCGAACTAATCATTCCTTCAAGCGAAAGGTAATAAAGGGAATCTGCACCTATGTAATCTCTGATCTCCTCAATACTTTTGTTTGCAGCTATCAGTTCTTCTTTCGTTGGAGTATCTATTCCGTAATAACAGGGGCTTATTACCGGAGGAGAGCTCAGCAGAAGATGTATTTCCTTAGCTCCTGCACTTCTGAGCATGCTTACTATTTTTTTGCTTGTGGTTCCCCTTACAAGAGAATCATCAATAACGATCAACCTTTTCCCCTGTATTACCTGTCTTACAGGGTTCAGCTTCAGCCTTACGCTAAGATCCCTGATCTCCTGTTTCGGCTGGATAAAACTTCTGCCTACATAATGGTTTCTGATAAGTCCGATCTCAAGGGGAATTCCGCTCTGCTCTGAATAGCCCATCGCTGCTATAAGACCTGAATCCAGAACAGGAACAACATAATCGGCGTCTACAGTGTACTCTTTTGCAAGGGTTCTTCCCATCTCCTTTCTTATCTCATAAACCCAGTCTCTAAATATCAGGCTGTCAGGTCTGGCAAAGTACACAAACTCAAAGATACATTTTTTAGGCTTATCTGCATGATCAAGGGGGAAATATGATCTCATACCTGCATCATCAATTACTAACACTTCACCAGGTTTTATGTCCCTCAGGTATTCTGCATCTATAATATCAAGGGCACACGTCTCAGATGCGACAAAGTATGAACCTGTTCTGTTTTTCCCAAGAACAAGGGGTCTAAAGCCGTATGGATCTCTTACAGCTATAAGCTGTTTTTCCCTCAAAATAAGAAGGGAATAAGCCCCTTTAACCTTTGACATTGCAGAAAAAACGAGAGGAAGAAAATCTGCATCATTTTTGTGTAGCATTATGTGAGACGGTGGAGGCTCCTTTGCTTTTGCTATAAGGTGGACAAAAACCTCTGTATCAGATGTTGATCTGAAAATAGCCCCGTTTTTTTCAAGATCCTTTCTTATCTGTTCTGCATTAACAAGGTTGCCGTTATGGGCAATGGCAAAAGACCCCCCGTAAAAGTGGGCGAAAAACGGCTGTATATTTTTAGGATCAGATCCTCCTGAAGTAGAGTATCTTACATGCCCTATGGCTGTATCTCCCTTAAGCTCGTTCAGATCCTCCTGCTTAAAAATTCTTGTTACAAGACCTTCTCCAAGTTTAAGGTTTATGTCGTAGCCGTCTGATACGGCTATTCCTGCAGATTCTTGACCCCTGTGCTGCAGAGCGTGAAGTCCTAAAAATGTCATATGTGATGCAGCTGTATTATTGAATACGCCAAATACTCCGCACATACTACCTTCCTGCTGTGATTTACTTAGAGGTTAAATTTTATCAGAAAAGGGGGAGGATATCTCCCCGTTTAGACTTACTTTATTGTCTGTATCCATTTTTTCATGAGATGGCCATTCCTGAAAATATCAATTTCAGGTTTTTTTATTGATGATGCTATTATCAAAATTTCCTCATCTGCAAATACCAAAGATATAGGAATGAACTTTAACCTATTTATTTTATAAATTATATTCTCTGTTTTCATATCTATAACATCAACCGATTTATCTGCTCTACCAATAGCCAGTTTTTCTTTTAATGGTGATATATTCGCGCTGTAAACTTCTATTCCTACTTCTACCGTTTTTATAGGGGAAAGATCCGGCTTGCTCAATTTTACGCTTCCATCTGTTGATGCTGTTATTATCAGGGTTTTGTCCTTTGATGACTGTATATCTGTGATTTTTCCATCGTGCAGTTTTTGAATTTTTTCAACTGATCCATCTATTGTATTCAGAATTATAATGCTCCCATCTTGGGTGCCTATATACAGTTTCCCGTTTATGTATTTCCCTGAGGAGGGAACTTTTCCAAGATTTTTTTCATCTAATTCCTTTCCTGTTTTTATATCAATAACTTTAACCTTTCCATCTCTTGTAACGAAGTAAGCTTTATTGCCGCTCAAAGCTGTTATAAAAGACTCCATAGGATACAATCTGGAAAGTACCGGAAATGTTGTTTTCATATCCCACACAAGTATTTTATCAACCTTTTTTCCTTTAAGGTTTTCTGGTAGGGCATAAGCAAGTCTTCTTATAGGTTTTATACCAACCACATAACGACCGTCATCAGATATACCGTAATTGATGAATTTATCAAAGTTTCTTACATCTTTTGGATCATAAAGGGATATTTGGGGCTTAAACTCTTTAATATCCCAGAAGTATATTCCTGCTTTTCCAAGGGTTACAAGATATTTATTATCAGGGGTAAATGTAACAGGGCCGTAAGCCTGTATAGGAGGAAGCTGAACTTCCTGCAGTTCGTAATTTACCGTAATCTCATCACCCTTTTTAACCCTCAAAACAAATTTATCTTTGTACTCTCCCTTCTCGACAATGATGTTGTGAACACCCTGATCAAGTTCTAAGGTTACAGGAAATTTCCCAATTTTTTTACCATCTATATAAAGGATAGCATCTTCAGGATTGGCTTTAAAATGAACTACAGCTTTTTCAAGATTTACAAAAAGCTTTGTTGTTTTTCCGTACTCAACTGTTACAACCCTTGAAGTCCCAACAGCTCCCAGCTTTAAGATAATATGGTGCTGACCCACATCAACTTTATCTTTAAATGGGGTTTTCCCTATTGGGTTTCTGCCTTCAAGAACGATAGCCCCTTCCGGTTTTGTGTCTATAACAAGAATCCCTTTAGGGGTAGGATTAAATGAAAGCTCTGTTGTGTGATCAAAATATACCCACACATCTTTTTTTCTCTCTAAGACAAAAGGGGAAGTTGCAACCTCAATTGTGTATTTACCTTCTTTCAGTTCAATCTCAAGGGGGGTCTTACCTACATGTTTTCCGTTGATGTAAACATCAGCGTTGGGAGGCTCTTTGATAATTAGCTTACCTTTGCCTTCACAAGATGTTAAGAATACCGCCGCCACAAAAAATAAAAAAAGAGCTACAGCTTTTTTCATTTCCAAACCTCTCATTTATTTGGTTAGTAAAAACTAACAAATCTAATTATAATATATTATAATATTTTACTGTTGTTAAATTTTTTTGGAGGTAGATTAATGTCAACTGAAATTCAGGCTCAGTCCTGTCCTCAGCCGTCATTTATGGAAACACATAAGTTCACATTACTGAGAAACACAGTTTATATTATCGTTATCCTTGCTTTGATAATAATACCTGAACTGAAAATAGCAAAAATAGATCTGGCTCACGACGAAGCATGGATCTTTGGGGAAAAAGTTTCTGTGGAAGAAGGATTAATGCCTGTTATTCTTGCTCTTGGTTTTTTTGCCATACTTGTTATTGTGATGAACTTGATAAACGGAAGGGTTTTCTGCGGTTGGATTTGTCCCGGAGGTTGGGTTGCTGAAATTCAGGATCTTATTAGAAAAAGAATTTATGGACCAAGATCTAAAACAGCTGGAAAAATAGCTTATTATCTTATCTCCTTCGTTACTGCTGTTCTTTTTCTCGCCCTGTTCTTTAACTGGGTTACAGACCTGAGGGTATTTTTCTACGCCACAAACCCTATGTTCTCATGGCTGTGGGTCGCTTTTCTTTCAGCTTTTGTTGTTGTTTATTTTGAAGTTTTTATAGGTAAAAGATGGTGTAGAACATTCTGCCCAACAGGAATTTACCAGAAAATAACCCCGTATCACCATAAATTCAAAACAACAATGGATCCAAGATTTGATCTTTCAGATTGTGGATCCTGTAGAGAATGTATCAAAAACTGTCCTATGGCACTTGATCCAAGAAGAATGGCTTATATAAATGATTTTTATAAAGGTATTCAGGCATGTATAGTTTGCGGGGAATGTGTTGACACATGCAAGCAGGTCAGACTTCCCCAATGTAAAGAACCATTAATGACATGGGTAACAGAACTTCCTAAAAGAGATCCTGATTTTATAGCAGGTAAAGTCAAAAGATAAACCTTCAGCCCCTTTGTGGGGCTTTCTCTTGATTAACTATTTTGTGTGATTTATCATTTAAGATCATAAAAAGGACAGGTTAATTTGTGGATAGGGAACTTGTAATAATATCATCTAAAGATCTGTATTTATACGTTATTTTTGAGGAAAATGAAGCGGTAGAACTCAGGGTAGAGTATAGGGACCTGTTAAAACAGTCTGGAAATATCTACAAAGGAAAGATAAAAAGAATAGTTCCTGCAATGAATGCCGCATTCGTTGATATTGGTGAGGAGCGGGAAGCTTTTCTTCCTCTAAAAGATGTAAATTTTTGTCCTGATCTAAAGATAAATGGAAGTATTATAGTTCAAGTCAAAAGGGCAGCTGTTAGCACAAAAGGAGCAAAACTCTCCTGTAAAATAACCCTTCCGGGAAAATACCTTGTTCTTATTCCAAATAACTCTCATGTTTCTGTATCATCAAAAATTGAGAATAAAGAGCAAAAAGATATGATAAAGGAGCACATAAAATGGCTTCTTGAGCCTTTCAATGATGAAAAATATGGATACATTATAAGAACATCAGCTGTTGAAGCTTCAGATGAGGCGATAATTGAGGATTTTTTATCATTAAAACAGTTGTGGGAAAACATTATTAAACTGTCAAAAAAGAAAAGAACCCCATCTATTCTTTATGAGGAATCAAGTAAGGTTTATGGGATACTCAGGGATTATGCAGGAAATTTTACAAAAATCGTTTCTGACGATATAAAAAAACTTAAGGAAATAAAAGAGTACATAAAGAAAAATTTCAACAGACAAATAAAGCTTGAGCCATACAGAAAGAGAAAGGTTTCCCTCTACAGTTATTACGAGGTAGATAAAGTTATAAACAAGATACTTAATCCATATGTGTGGCTTAAAAATGGTGGATATCTTGTTATAGAAGAAACTGAAGCCCTTGTATCTGTAGATGTAAACAGTGGTAGTCATTGTAGACATAAAACACTTGAGGAAACAGCTTACCACACAAATTTGGAAGCCATGAGAGAAATAGCGAAACATATGAGGCTTAGAGATTTAGGGGGAATAATTATTATTGATTTTATAGATATGAAAGATGAAGAAAAGAAAAACGCTCTTATTGAGCAGTTCAAAAATGAAGTAAAAAAAGATAAAAGACCTGTTAAGATCAAAAATTTCACCTCTCTTGGTCTTCTTGAATTAACCAGAAAAAAGGTTGAGGAAAGTCTTGTAAAACAGTTAACCGAGATATGTTTTACATGCAATGGAAATGGACATATAAAAAGCAGGTATCTTATGATGTTTGAAATTGAAAAAAAGATCTCAGAAATGAAGCCTTTTGTAAAACTAAAATTAAAAATACACCCATCATTCTATAAATCTACAAAGGAACTTATAAATGAATTGAAACTTAAAGATAGTGTTGATATTATTTCTGATATAAATCAACAGGTAAATAAATTTTCTATAGAGAGAGAAGAATGAAAAGGATACTGATTGTAATTTTCGCAGGGACAGTACTGTTTTCATGTGCCGAGAAAACCATAAAAAAAGAAGAGGTAATGAGCAAGGCTCTAAAACTCTACCAGAAGGGTGAGTACGATGATGCGAAAGAGTACTTTAAGAAAGCCATTTATAAAGCAGAGAACATGACAACAACAGACATAATGAAAGCAAGATACTATCTGGGAAATATATACTATATGGAAGAAAATTATATTGATGCGATTGTTGAGTTTGAAGAGTTTCTTTCTTTATTTCCCACAGCTCCTCAAGTTCCAGAAGTTCTTTACAAACTTGCAGATTCTTACATGAAGATCTCTCCTTCTCCTGATAGGGATCTAACATATGTACGGAAAGCTATAGAAAAGGCAGAGGAAATCTTAGACAACTATCCTGAAAGTGTATATGTCAGTAAGGCAAAAAAGATCATTGCTAAAGCAAAAAAAATGGAAGCAACCCACATCATTGAGATTGCAGATTTATACGAACACTTAGGAAAATATTACTCAGCTGCGGTTTATTATAACCTTGTATATGATGATTATCCTGAGCAGATAAAAAAAGATTTTATTGTCTATAAAATAGCTTTTAATCTGGCAAATTCTGGAAAGCAGTATGAAGACGAGATAGAGGAATACACAGAAAAAATAAAAAAACTTGAAAAAAAGATTAAAGAAGAAAAAGATATAGAAAAGAAAAATGTATTAATAAACAGAAAAAAACTTCTTGAAGATCATGTAAACAGATTGAAAGAGAGAATACAAAATAGTAAAAACAGGGCGGTTTCCATTCTGAAACATGCTTTAAAAAATTACCCTAATTCAGAGTATAAAGAGGAGATGGAAAATCTTTTAAAAAAATTGGATAAGGAGGGTTGAGAAATAGATACAAGAGATGTTGTAAATGAAATAATAAAAACCGCCGAGGAAAAAAAAGGAAAAGATATAGTAGCCCTTGAGATAGGAAAGGTTTCTCCTATAGCAGACTACATGATCATAATCTCAGGTGATGTACCTGTCCACACTAAAGCTATTTGTGATGAAATAACCCACAGACTGAAAGAAAAAGGAATAATACCTTCCCATGTTGAAGGATATAACGAGGGAAGATGGATAGCCATTGACTATGGTGATATTATGGTAAATATCTTCATCCCTGAGCTGAGGGAATACTACAACCTTGAGTGGCTGTGGTCGGACGCCCCTGTTGTTTATTCAAACAAGGAAGAAGAAAGATGAGTATCGGTATATTTGACTCAGGTATTGGAGGTCTTACAGTTTTTAAGGAAATATCAAAGGAGTTTCCAAAAGCTGATATATACTACCTTGGTGATACAGCAAGAGTACCTTACGGGAATAAATCTAAGGAAACTGTTATCAGATATTCTGTGGAGGCTGGAAACTATCTTAAAAGTTTCGGGATTGATGCTCTCATTGTTGCCTGTAATACGGCCTCGTCTTTTGCCCTTGATACATTAAAAAACATACTTGATATACCTGTGATAGGGGTTATTGAACCAGGCGTTGAAATGGCTATAAGATTTACAAGAAATAAAAAAATAGGGGTTATAGGAACGTCTGCTACAATAAAAAGTGGTTCTTACAAAAATCTCCTTGAAAAAAATAATGTACAAATTTACCAAAAGCCCTGTCCTTTATTTGTTCCCCTTGTTGAAGAGGGAATTATTGAAGGACAGATAGCAGAGCTTGTTGTTAGGGAATACCTTGATGATCTGGTGGCTGAAGGAATAGACACTCTTATTTTAGGCTGTACCCACTACCCTTTATTAAAAAAAACGATAAAAAAGATTTATCCACATCTTAAAATAGTTGATTCATCTCAGGCGATAGCCGAGTTTCTCCACAGGGAAAATCTCCGTTTCAACGGATCAGGTCTAAGAAAAATCTTCATAACAGATGAGTCAGAAAGTTTTGAAAGGTTTAAAAGGGTTCTTATAGGGGATATACCCCTTGAAAAAATAGATCTATCAAAACTGTGCACCCTTTAAACAGATTTTAAAAAATCTTTTAAAATTGTTTTCTGCCCGAAGTTTTCAAATATAACGGTCGCTTTATTTCCGCTAACGGACACAACAACTCCTTTCCCGAATGTTTCATGTTTCACAAGCTGTCCTGTTCTTATGCCTGTTCCTGAAGAAAATGCTTTGGTTGTATGTTCTGAAGGGAATATCTGTTTACCGCTCCTCACATTTTTCCTGTCTGAAAGAAATTTCAGATCGTTTTTTATCTCCTTTAAAAACCTTGACGGTTTTGTTTCATTAAGTTGACCGCTGAAAGATGCTCTTTTTCTTGCATAGCTCATAAAAACTTTTTCTTTAGCCCTTGTTACTGCAACATAAAAAAGCCTTCTTTCTTCCTCAGCCTGCTCTATGTCTTCAAATGATCTTCCACTTGGAAATATACCATCTTCCAGACCTGCTATGAAAACAACAGGAAACTCTAAACCTTTTGCTGCATGTACGGTCATTATTTTTACTGTGTCTGAGTTTTCAAGGTTGTCCTGAGCCTGAGAAAGTGAGCTTTCCTCCAAAAACTCAAGGAATGTCCTCCCTGATCTTTCCACCTCTTTGAGGGCATTAAAAAGCTCATGTATGTTTGCCACCCTGTCTTCCCAGTCTTTGTATCTGCTTTCAAGGTAGTCTTCATATTTGATTACATCAACAATGTACTTGGCTGTTTCGGACGGCTTTTTATTTCCATACTTTCTGATGTACTCAACAAGCTCTAAAAATTCCTGAAGGCTAAGCTTTGATTTTTTCGGCAGTTGTTCGTAAGCATCTGTTAAAGCCTGAATCCAGTCTGTTTCATAAAAACCCTGTATTTTCTGTATAGTTTTTTCTCCTATTCCTCTTGGGGGAAGGTTTATAATTCTTTTAAAAGCCTGTGTGTCTCTGGGCTGAAGTGCAAATCTAAGATATGCAAGGATATCTTTGATCTCCGCCCTTTCGTAAAATTTTAACCCTCCTATTACCTGATATGGTATTCCTGATCTTACAAATGATTCCTCTATGTTTCTTGAAAGATACGACATTCTGATTAAAACAGCAAAATCACCAAATCTATAACCTTCATCCTTTGTTAATGATTTTATTTTGTTTGTTATAAACCCGCTCTCCTTTTTATCAGTTTCTAAACTTATCAGGTATATATCCTCTCCTCCCTTTCTGTCAGTCCACAACCTGAGAACCTTCTCTTTCCATCTTCCCTTTGCTCCTGATATTACCCTGTTGGCAACGGAGAGGATTTTTTCGGTAGATCTGTAGTTCCTTTCAAGCTTTATTATCTTTGTTCCGGGAAAATCCTTCTCAAACTCAAGTATGTTTTCAGGGTTTGCTCCTCTCCACGTGTATATGCACTGCTGGGGGTCTCCAACAACAGTTATACAGTCCCTATTCCCAACGATCAACTTAAGTATCTCATGCTGGACAAGATTTGTGTCCTGATACTCGTCAACAAGTATATAATCAAACTTTGACTGCCATTTTTTTAGTATCTCAGGGTTTTCTTTGAAAAGTTTTACTACATTTAGGAGAAGATCATCAAAATCCATCGCATTTGACAGGGCTAAACTCTGGCTGTATCTTTTGTAAATCTCAGGAAGATGGGGCATTGTGAATGCGTAAAAATCAATAATAGACTCATCAAGGTTCTGCTTTATCTGGTTTATAACATTCCTTATCTTTTCAGGTTTATACACCTCATCATTTATATTCAGCTGTTTTACAACATCTCTTATAACCTTTTTTGAATCCTCCTCGTCATAAATAACAAAGTCCCTCCCGTAACCTATATACTCTGCCTCAATTCTTAGAATTTTTGCACATAAGCTGTGGAAAGTTGTTATCCACTGGGGGTCTTCTTTCAGATTTAGAGATTTTACAACCCTTTCTTTCATCTCTGATGCTGCCTTGTTGGTGAATGTTATTGCCAGAATTCTGTCAACAGGAATAGAGAAATTATTAACAAGGTAGATTATTTTATGGGTTATAACTCTTGTTTTTCCTGATCCGGCACCTGCTAAAACAAGCAGGGGTGATGAAAAATGCAGAACAGCCTCTCTCTGCTGATCATTCAGTTTTTCAATTAGATCCATAATCCCTCCAGCCTGAATAATAGAATAATATTATACCGGAGGGAGTTTAAATCAATTATGTTTTAAACTCCTCAAGAATTTTGCTCAGGTTTTCTGTCATAGAGTACAGATGTTCAATAGCATCTGCTATCTCTTCTATGCTTTTTGTATTGGCAGAAGATATCTTATTAATCTTTTCTATCTCAAGAATTAATGCCCTTATCTCATTTACTATAGCTTTTATAGAGTCAGAGGCATCTTCAGATCTGCTTACCGTTTTTTCCATTGCCTCCGTTATAGATTCAACAGATTTCTCCACATTTTGTGATTCTTCCGCAAGCACCTTTACGGTTTTTGCATTTGATGAAATTTTCTCACATATAATATTTATCTCATTTAAGAGTTCTGATATTGTTTCTGTGATATTCTCAACATATTCTCTTGATTTTTCAGCTAAATTTCTTACTTCATCAGCAACAACAGCAAACCCTTTACCTGCCTCTCCAGCCCTGGCTGCCTCTATGGCAGCATTAAGGGCAAGAAGGTTTGTCTGGTTTGCAATATCTTCTATCAGTTTAAGGACATTTTTTGTTCTATCTGTTGATTCTTTTAGCTTTTCAAGCTCTTCTACTATCTTGACTTCTTCATCTGCACTTTGTTTAACAGTATTTAGAAGCTCTTCTATTTTGTCCCTCACTTGAATTAAAAGTCTACCTGCGGTTATTATCTCGTTTTTTGTTTTATCAAGTTTAGCTACTGAACTTTCAAGGGGCTTTTGCATAGCTGTAGCTTTTGAAGTTGTCTTACTGATGATCTCAGACTCCTCTTCAACTCTTTTTTCTATCTCTGAAACAGTTGCTGAAAGTTCAGCTGCTATTGATGTATTTTCCTTTGAGGATATTTTTGCTTGTTCAATAGCCTCTCTCGATGCCTCAACAAGGTAGTTTATAGAATCAACTATATTCTTCATCTCATCTTTAGTATCCACATAAAGTTTTTTGGTAAAATCTTTATTATCTGCCATACGTCTAAGCTCTCTTTCTATAAGGCTCACCGTATTACTTATAGATTTACTGATAACATAACTGATAAAAAGAATAAAAAGAATAACAACAAAAGTGAAGATTGACATTGCAAGGAACTTTTTAAAAGCATCAGATTTTAGTTTCCTTATATTTTTTACCAGAAGATCAGAAAATGCATCCTCAATATCTTTCAGAATATTTATTTTTTGGGTCATCGTTTTGAACCAGTATGTTGGATCAATATTAAAATCCCCTTTTTCTGCCATCTCAAGAGCGATCTTCTCCATTTTTTCAACCTCAGATACAGACGTCCCTTTAAAATATCTTTTGAATATTTGTATAAATTGATCCGGAGCTGTCATTCTGAATGAAGTAAAAAAAGCCTCCTGCTGACTTAGAAGAGATATAAATTTCCTGTATAGATCGGGTGTAAAACTGTTTCTTGCAAAAACAGCTGAAAGTACAGCTCTTTCGATTCCCATCTTTTCTTTTGCAAGAAGAAAATTTACATAGGCTAACAGTTCTTTTGTAACCTCTGCATTTGAGCTAAATTTTGAAAAAGAACCTATGATAGAAATAAGTTTATTGTTAAGACCTGTGTAATATTTTAAAGATTTATTTAATGGAATAGATAAAGAGTCAACCTTTGATCTTATTTCACTAAGCTCTGAAAGTAATGCCTCTATTTCTTTTAGGTGGGATCTTATCTCTTCAGGGTATCTGTTTGTATCAATTTTTTGGAGTTCTGATCTAAACTGGGATAGTTTATCATCTGTTAATCGTCTTTGTTTAGAAAGCTCATCCTTAAATTTATTTCCTTTACTTCCTAAAAAACCTGCGGTTGCTCCCCTTTCTTTTTGTAGTTCATGAACGAGGGCTGAAATTTTTGTTGACAGTATAACATCTTTTTCAAGAAATGAGTTTTCCTTATACTTTCTGTAATCCTCAACAAGAAAAAAAAGGGCATATATAAGTGTAGTAATCAAGGGAATTATAGCAAGAAGATAAACTTTTGTTTTTATTGACATATTCTTAAAAAAATTCACCAAATAACCCCCTCAGTTATTAATTTATAATTTTTATCGGACAAAAAAGGTAGAATTAAAGCATAAAATGTTTTCTCATGAAGCTGTTGTACAGACCTTCTTTTTCTATAAGCTCCTGATGGGTTCCTTCTTCTACCACTTTTCCCCTGTCTAACACATATATATAATCTGCCTGCTGAACTGTGCTTAATCTGTGGGCTATTATTACGGTTGTTTTGTTCTCAAGGTATTTCTGGAGAGCCTTAAAGAGCCTGTACTCTGTATGTGTGTCAAGGGCTGAAGTTGATTCGTCAAGTATAACTATTTTGGGATCCTGAAGTATCATCCTTGCTATGGCAAGCCTCTGTCTCTGCCCTCCTGAAAGTCTTATGCCGTTTTTCCCTATAAGGGTTTCTAATTTTTGGGGCATATTTTCCACAACGTCTTTCATCTGGGCTATCTCAAGTGCTTCCCATATTTTTGTTTCAGGAATATCCCTGCCCATAGTCAGGTTAAATCTAACTGTATCATTAAACATCATAGGGTTTTGAAGAACCAGAGAAACATTTTCCCTGACGACATCAAGTCCTATTTCCTTAACAGATATACCATCATACAGGATATCCCCTTTGTCCACTGGATAGAACCCTACCATAATGTGGGCAAGGGTCGTTTTTCCGCTACCACTCGCTCCTACTACGGCAACTTTTTTTCCTTTTTCAGCAGATATGTTTATCCCCTGAAGAATGTAATTAATCCCATCGTAAGAAAAATAAACATCTTTTAATTTTATTGAACATGTTTCTTTATTCTTAAAAGGATTTAATACATGGGGATATTTGGGCTCTTTTTTCATCTGGAAAATTTCATTTATTCTTTTTAATGCAGCATCCCCTGAGTGGAATGCGTACTGAATGCCGAGCAGTTCCTGAACAGGGGTCATCATCACCCACAGGTAGCCAAATATGGCAAGCATTAGACCGATAGTTAGATCTGAGTATGCAACAAAAAGTATGCTTACGGCTCTAAAAATCTCATATCCTGCGAGAAAAACAAGCATAGACAGTCTGGCAGCTGCATCGCTTTTCCACCCGTACTCTATAGATGTTTTTCTTAGCTCTTTTGCCTTCTCAAGCACAGAGTTTATAAATGATCCTTCTCTGTTGCTTGCCCTTATCTGCCAGAAAAGATCAAGGGTCTCTGTAAGCTTTTCCTGAAAACTCTCAACTGCCTTGTTTTCAATAGCCTTCAGCTTTCCTATTTTTCTTCCTACTACTGTTGTGAAATATATAACCACAGGGTTTAAAAAAACTATCAAAAGTCCCAGCTTCCAGTTTATCATTATCAGCACGAAGGCAACACCAATAATAGTAAGAACAGAAATTATAAACCTGCTTACAGTCTTCCCTATAAAGTCATCTATTGTGTTAATGTCTGTAACAAGCTTTGATGTTATCGCACCTCCCCCAACAGTCTCAAACTCGGACATCGAGACATCTTTCAGATGCTTGAGAAGGTCTTCCCTTATAATGTAGGTTATGCTTTTGGAAATTTTTGTGAATATTTTTGACTGAAGTGCATTAAATATAAAAAACAAAAGCCTCATCACAATAACGATGATAAGGGCTGTTAATGTATAGGTAACAGGATTTCCCTCACCAAAAAATTTCTGGTATGTGTGAACAAATATGCCCGGCTTATTAAGAAGAACCTCATCAACAAGGAGAGGAAGAAAAAGGGGGGTGGGTATACTTACAGCTGTAGCAAGAACAGCAAAAAGGTGTCCTAAAAACAGCTCCCTTCTATATTTTTTTATCTGTGAAAAAATCTTATCCCAGGTGTACATCAGACTACCTACAGATCTGCAAATAAATCAAGAAACCATTGAGGGTAAGGTTTTTTAGGTATTGTTATCTCATCAAGGTGTCCGACATCTTCTTTAGACAAACTCCAATCTACACATCCAACATTGTCCTTTATCTGTTCTATGCTTCTTACCCCTATTATAATTGAGCTTACATACTCTTTTGATCTAACCCAGTTAAGTGCAACCTGAGATACAGTAGCGTTATACTTTTTTCCTATCTTTTTTATCCCCTCAACTAAAGAGAAAGCCTCGTTAAGATCAAACCTTAAAAAAGGTTTTTCCATTCTTGAGTATCTACTGTCTTCAGGATACGGACTGTTTTTTGAGTATTTCCCCGTCAGAAAACCTCCTGCAAGGGGGCTCCATGCAAGAATTCCAAGTCCCAGAGCCTCGCATGCAGGGACAACCTCAAACTCTATATCCCTTCCAAGAAGGGAGTAATACATCTGGGCTGAAATAAATCTTGAGTAGTTTTTCATCTCCTGAATTGATACAGATCTTGCTATCTGCCAGCCGGCAAAATCAGAAATCCCCACATACCTTACTTTACCTATCCTGACAAGATCATTCAGAGCCTCAAGGGTTTCCTCTATAGGGGTGTGGTTGTCCCACCAGTGGAGCTGATAAAGATCTATATAATCCCTACCTAACCTTTTTAAAGACTGATCTATAGATCTGAATATATGGTATCTTGACAGTCCCCTGCTGTTTGGATCTTTTTCGTCCATAACACCCCTTACTTTCGTTGCGATAATAACATCATTCTTTTTGTTTCCTAAAGCCTTTCCCAGAAGACTTTCTGACTCACCAAACCCGTAAATATCTGCAGTATCAAAAAAGTTAATACCGCTGTCAATAGCATAATCAACAACCTTTTTTATTTCCGAAAAACTCATACTTCCAGCAGTTCTCCATCCCTTTTCTGTAAATGTCATCGCACCAAGACATATAACTGAGACTTTAAGACCTGAGTTGCCAAGATTTCTATATTCCAAAACACTCTCCTAAAAATCCAGAATTTCAGGGTTCTCCCTAAGGAGTTTTTTTACCTCATCTGTATTTTCAATTGTTTTTAAATGGTCTATAAGCTCTATTACCTTTTCCGAAAGATCTTTGTCTCCAATCAGTTTTTGAAGTTCTTTTTTTATCAGATTATCTTCAAGTTCTATTATTGTGTGCTCTGGGGAATTTTCAACCTGATCTTTTGCAAGGTTTACCTGCATGTGTAAGAATTTCTCTTCAGTTATACCTTCGTTCTTCATTAAATGTCTAATATCAGAATAGCTGAGATCCTTTACTGTACCCTTTAAAATCAAAACAGGTTTTTTAACATACTGACCTCTCTCAAGATCATCTTTTATTTTTTTAAGAATTTGTTCACTGTTTTCTTCATTAAACCTGTAAAAAAGAAAAGGTCTTCTTCTTTGAAATTTAATAAATTTTGTTCGCAACTCTTTATTATCTACTTCTATGATATAAAACCCTTTTCCCTTTTCTTCCTCTTTTTCGTTGTAAGCTGTAAACTCTGTTGATCCTGGGTAAACAACGGTAGCTCCATTTATTAAAGAGGGAGGCTGGGCGACATGGTAATGACCTATACCAACATAATCAAAGCCTTCTGGCAGGTCTGAAAACATGTTCAGTTTTGAGTCTGGAAAAAAAGGTTGAAATTCCTGATGTAGCATAAGTATTTTAAACCCTTCGTCCATTTTTTCAAGAAATTTTTCAAGAACCTCTCTAAAATCCAATTGTTTTAAACCAGCTTTTGATATGTATTTTAATCCACCAATAAATATACCTTCATATTCTAAGACTCCCGAATCTATCAGGTTAAGCCCTAAAGGTTGAAGTATTTTTAAGGGAGATACATCTCTTACATGACTTCCCCTATCATGATTTCCTGATATTACAAATACTGGTATTTTTGCATCCTTCAATCTTTTCAGTATTTCCATTCCTTGAAGAATAATCTGATTTGAAGGTCGTGATGAATGAAAAAAATCCCCTGTATGTATAATAAAATCAACTTTTTTCTCTAAGGCAAAATCAACAGCTTCATTGAAAACATCAAAAAAATCTGCGGCCCTTTCCTGTAAACCATACTGGTGATACCCAAGATGGGTATCAGAAAGATGCAAAAATTTCATTTAAGTTGTCTGCCTTTTTCCAAATAACTTCTCAAAAATAGCATCTGATGGACAAAAACCTGTAAAAGCTGAAAGATAAAGCATAAATATTATAAAGTAAACAATATACTTACCCCAATCTTGCCCAACATTCAGCAAAATCATAGCTATCAAAAGAAGAGTTCCCATCATAAATCTTTGTGCCCTTACTGCGGACTTTGACATTTTTTACCTCCGTTAATGATCTTATAATATAATTCTACATTAAATTTTTGGGAGAGAATATGTACAATCAAGAAAAAAACAAAAGGTTATATAATAACCAGAGGGTTGCTGTCTTTGTAGATATACAAAATCTTTATTATTCAGCAAGGGACGCTTTTAATAGAAAGGTAAACTTTGAGAGCATCCTTTACAAAGTGGTGTCAGACAGGATATTAATAAGAGCTATAGCATATCTTGTAAAGCTACAAGGAGTAGATCAAAAAGGATTTATTAACACTTTGAAACATATCGGTTATCAGGTCAGGGTAAAAGAGCCAAAAATTTTTAAAAGACTTGATGAAAATGGAAATCTGTGGACTACCGTTAAAGCTGACTGGGATATGGGAATTGCGATGGATGCTATATCTCTGGCAGAAAAAATAGATGTTGCTATTCTTGCAAGTGGAGATGGGGATTTTGTTGATCTTGTTCGGTACCTGCACACAAAAGGTGTTAAAGTAGAAATAGCAGCATTTAAGCAGACAGCAGCAAAAGAACTTATTGAGATAGCAGATGAGTTTATAGATCTTACCGCCTACGGTGAAGAAATCTTCCTTTGAGCTTGAAATAAGGCTATATTTGAAGAAATTATAAAAAAAACGGAGGAGTAGAATAAATGGAAGAAAAGGAAAAAAAGCAGGAAGAGAGGGAAGAAAAGGAAGTTTCCATTGAAGAATGTTTAGAACAAAACAAAATACTTTCTCAGGAGATAAATCAGTTAAAAGAAAAACTCAAAAAAACAGAAGAAGCGGCTAAAAGGCTCAGTATGCTTTATCAATCCCTCCAGAAAGAGTTTGAGGATTACAAAGTTAGAATGAGAAAAGAAAAAGAGGAAGCAAAAGAAGAAGGAGCTTTAAGGCTTGCTAAAGGCTTTATGGAGATAATAGATAACTTTGAAAAAGCCCTTGAAAGTGCACAAAAAACAACAGATATAAATGCACTGATGAAAGGCATACAGATGATACATTACCAGCTTTATAGTTTTTTGCAGGAGCATGGAATAGAAAAGATAGATACATCATCAGGCTTTAATCCACTTGAACATGAGGCTGTTGAAACGGTGATCTCAAAAGAACATGAACCAAACGAAATAATAAAAGTTATTCAGACAGGCTATAAGTTTCGAGGGAGAACTATAAGACCTGCAAAGGTAATAGTAGCAATTCCTCCAGAGGAGAGAGAAGAAATTACCTGATGGATCTTTATAAAATACTTGGGGTTGGCAAGAATGCCACCCCTGAAGAAATAAAAAAGGCGTTCAGAAAAAAAGCAAAACAGTTCCACCCTGACTTAAACTCAGACCATCAAGAAATATTTAAACAGATTACTCATGCTTATAACACATTAATTGATCCTGAGAAAAGAAAGAAATATGACAAAGCACTCAAAAATTTTGAAAAAAAAGATTTCAGCAGAGTAGTAGGGGATATTCTTGCCGATTTCTTAGGATTTCATACAAAACCTGTATCTGGAGAAAAGATTACAATAAAGATAAACCTTTCTGTGGAAGAGGGTTATTTTGGAACTGTAAAAACAATCAAATACAAAAGAAAAGTAAGATGTGAAAAATGTGCAGGCAGAGGCATAACCTCTCTTTCAAGGATCACAGAATGTCAAAAATGCAGAGGATCAGGCAGGGTAAAAAAGGCTTTTATTGAGATCCCCTGTTTTGAGTGTTTCGGCAGGGGTTTTGTAATAAAAAATCCCTGTCCTGTCTGCAGAGGTTCAGGAAGAACGCTAAAGCTTGAGAAAAAAAATATTAAGATACCGGCAGGGGTTTTAGATGGACAGAGTGTGGTCGTTGAAGGTGGAGGAAACGAAGGAATAAACGGGGGAAAATCTGGGGATCTCATTCTGAAGATAAAAATAAAAAATGGAAAGTTCAGACTTAAAAAACTTGATCTTACAGCAGAGATCAAAATAAAAAAGGAAACCCTTGCAGAAGGAGGATTTATAAGTATTGCAGATATTGAGGGAAATAGATTAAGACTTCCTGTAGAGCCCAGTGAAAAACCTGTTAAGATAAGAATAAAAAACAGAGGATATAGGGACACCACAGGGAAAAGGGGAGACCTTGTTATAAAATTAATTCCTGTATGATTTTTTTAGAGTATTTATACCCTATCTCTACAGCCTCTTTAATTTTCCATGTTGAGAAAAGTCCTATACTTATTAGCTCAGGAGGCTGGATAAAAATATCGCAGTATTTTTTTCTTGCCTCAACATTTGACCTTACAGCAAGATAGAAGCTCCTCAATAAAATGCTAAATGGATTGTTCAGACTCTTCTCTTCACCTAATGGATTTACTTCTGATCCTATTATAAGATCAACCTTCCCAAGAAGAGGTTCAACAGGTAAATTATCCATAACTCCACCATCTATATAAATATAATCTCCTAATTTGACAGGCTTAAATATAAAAGGTAAGGCACATGAAGCAGAAACAGTTTTATATATATTTCCTGAGCTAAAGTATTCAGGAACACCAAGATTAATATTTGTTGCACAAACAAAAACAGGTATTTTCAGGTGTGAGAGATCTTCCGTATCTATATATTTTTTAAAAAAACTGTCTAACTTTTCCAGAGTAAAAAGGGATGTAAAATCTAAAGAAGGTTTAAGGTAAGAAAGGAAGTTTGTTTTTAATAAAATTTCTTCTATTTCCTTGGCTGTATAACCTGCTCCATAAAATACAGATACTATAGATCCTGCACTTGATCCTGAAAGGATAGAAGGCTTTAGATCAAACTCTTCAAGTGCCTTAAGAACTCCTATATGTGCTGCACCTCTAACAGCTCCTCCTGAAAGGGCAAGACCTATCTTTTTTCCCATAACTACATCTTTGAAACTTCAGCGATGAGATCATAAATAGGACCAACAAGACCCAGCATTATTATTAGCATAAACCCTCCTACGATACCTATCACAATAGGTTCTATCATCTTGGCTATGTTCTGGGACAGATAATCAACCTTGTTGTAATAGTAATTTGATATATAGTTTAGCTGTTCGTCAAGTCTTCCTGCCTGTTCACCTATTGCTATCATTCTTATGATGATTGGGGAGAAAACCCCTTCTTCCTTTAGGGATTCTGAAAAAGACTTTCCCCTTTCTATTTTTTCCCTTGTATTCTTAATAGCCGTCTTAAATACCATATTTTTTATAGAAGATTCCATTATGTTAAGAGCCTGATATAGAGGAACCCCTGATGACAGCATAAGCCTTATATATTCTGCGAAAAAGGCGTAATTAAAGTTCATTATTATAGATCCAAAAACTGGAAGTCTCAGTAAAACTTTATCTGTTTCATATCTAAATCTATCACTTTTCTTTCTAATTAAACCTGTTAAAAAAATTAAAATTAAAACAAAAATACCTACAGCAAGAAAATACTTCCTCGTAAAATCAGAAACATTCATTATAAAAATAGTTGTTAAAGGTAGTTTAATATTAAAATCTTTAAATGCATCAATTATTTTTGGCAATACATAAATTAGCCAGAAGATCATCGCACCGAACACACTAAAAAATGCAAATGTAGGATAAATTAGAGCCTGCTTTGTTTTAGATTTTATATCCTCAATCTTTTTCAGATGTTCCGAAGCATCCTTCAGAGTTTTATCTAAAGAACCTGTCTCTTCACCAATTTTTATTAGGGAAACAACTATGGGTGAAAAGGTTTCTTGATAATGTTCAAAAGCTCTGGATAATGTGTAGCCCATTTGAAGACGATAAGCTATATCTGTAAGCATATCTTTTAAAGACGGGTTATCTGTATCTTCTGCTATATCAATAAGACCGTTTGTAATAGGAATTCCCGATTTTACTATAATATGAAGGTTTTCAAGGGTTTCTATGATTTCCTGTCTCTTTATTCTGTAAAAATACTTTTTTATGTTAAGGTATCTGTAAAATGAAGGGACTTTTTTAACTTTGAGAGGTATGAGGCCGGAAAATTCCAGAAAACGAAAAAGTTCCTCCTCTACATCTACCTCAAGTATTTTCTTTTGTTTTTTTCCTTCTCTATTTATAGCCTCTATCAGGTAAAAATTCATCAGCCTGCTACCCTTTTAACTTCTTCAGGGGTTGTTATCCCTTTTATTATCTTGATAAGACCATCCTCTTTTAAAGTCCACATACCTTTTTGTTTTGCTTTTTCCATAATTGAAAGGGGGGTTGAACCTTTTACAATAAGATCAGCTATTTCGTGATCTATCTTAAGAAGTTCAGCTATTACTGTTCTCCCAAGATACCCTGTTTCTTTACAATGCTCACACCCTTTACCATAGTAGATCTTTGTCTGATCTTCTATTTTTTCTATTTTTCCAAATTTTTTTATCTGTTCTTCTTCAAACCCAAAATCAAGTAAATCCTTGCCGGAGACTATTCTCTCCTGTTTACAGAAAGGACAGATTTTTCTTACCAATCTCTGGGCTGTTATTGCAGAAACTCCGGAAGCAACCATATAATCTTTTATTTTCATATCTATCAGTCTTGGAATAGCACTTACAGAATCATTTGTATGCAATGTGGATAAAACTAAATGACCTGTAATGGATGCTCTCATTGCCATCTCGGCAGTTTCCTCATCCCTTATTTCACCTACAAGGATAACATCAGGATCTTGCCTTAAAAAGTGTCTTATAGCCCTTGCAAATGTGTACCCTGCCTTTTCATTTACCTGTGTCTGTTTTATAAAGGGAAATTTATACTCAATAGGATCTTCCACAGTAAGGATATTTCTTCTAAGGGCGTTTATCCTTCTGAGTGCAGCATAAAGAGTGGTAGTTTTACCTGATCCTGTAGGACCTGTAACAAGGACTATACCCTGTGGCTTTAAAAACTCTTCTTCTAATTTTTTTAGTATTTCCTCCTCAAAGCCCAGTGATCTCAGATTAAAAAGGGAAAGATTTTTGGATAAAACCCTTATAACTACATTTTCACCGTAGGCTGTAGGTATTGATGAAACCCTCATATCGTAGGTTTCATTAAAAAACTCATGGGAAAAAGAGCCGTCCTGAGGAAGTCTCTGTTCGGCTATATCCATACCTGCAAGAACCTTTATTCTTGAAACGATAGGAGAATGTATCTCTTTTGGAAAAGCATAATAATGCCTCATTATTCCATCTATTCTGAAAAAGATGTGTGAGGCAAGGTCTTCAGGGGAGATATGTATATCTGTTGCCCTCTCTATTATGGCGTTGTTTATTATAAGCTCAACAAACTTCGGTATGTCAGCTCCACCTGTCCTTGATCTTTCTATGATCTGTTTTATCTCCTGATCAATAGGTCTCTCAAGGAGAAAGTACTGAATCTCTATTGTTTTTAATAATGTTTCTGTATCAGCGACATAAATCTGTATCTCAAGGTTTGTTCTTCTTTTAACAATATCAATGGCGTTTAGATCATATGGATTAGACATCGCAAGAAAAAGTTTATTATTTTCTATACTAAATGGTACAACTTGAAATTGTTTTGCCATATTTTTGTCTATAAGTTTAAGGGCATCTTTTGAAGGTGGATACTGGGAAAGATCAATAAAAGGTTTTCCTGACTGGTTAGCAATTGCCTCAGCAACTTCTCTCGGGGAAACAAAGGAGAGCTGTTGGAGAATTTCTCCGAAAAGCCCTCCTTTAATTCTCTGAACCTCAAGAGCAACAGTAATCTGCTCTTCTGTGATATAGCCAAGCTCCTTTAGGAGCTGGCCTAAAGGTTTTCTTTCCATTTTTTTAATTAAAATCCTTTAAAACGAAGATCTCTTATTTCATCTGCAGTATCACTTAAATTATAATCAGTACTTCCGCTTGATATTATAGAACCTGTATTGTATACACCATCATCATATTTTTCATCTATGGAAAGGGCTATCTCTTCTGGAACATTTTGAAATCCTATCCAGTGATCTGTTATACCGTTATAAGTAGTCCAACCTATAGCCACTTTTCCACCAAATGGATGATTAGGATTTGTTCTGTCGCTGGGATTTCCATTTATTATTCCTGAAACTCTTAGATGTTGCCAAAGATAGCATGTTTCCTGGTTTGTGGTGTTGGTACAGGCAAAGTTAAATCCGGCGATCTGTCCATTTCCATTTCCGTTGGGCTGTCCACTCCACCTTGTTCCAGCCTTTGGATCATCTCCAGGAAGAGCGTTGTACCTATCAAGGTATGTATTAACCGCAGCTATTATCTCTCTATACGTATTGTAAAGTCTTTTTTCTTTTGCGTTTTTTATAAGTTCTTGTCCCTTCAACACTGCACCTAAAATAATACCAATGATAACAAGAACTATAGCAAGCTCAACCAATGTGAAACCCTTCTGGTTCTTTTTCATGATTATCCTCCTTTAAGTATTTATTTCACCTTTACGATAATTTATTATCGTTAACTAAATTAAAAAATTCATAATTTTTATACTATGCTGGTAAAATGAAATAATCATGAAAATCTATTCGGTGGAAATAGGCAAAAATATAAGAAAAGGACTAACAGTCCACCTTAAAGAAAAACTAAGCTTTTTTTCTTTTGATAAAAAATCATCAAAACTTCGTGTCTCTATTTTTTTCCCTGACATCATTTATTCAAGTATTGTTCTTCCAGAAATAGATGATGAAGAGACAGTACAGATCCTCTTAAAATCAAGGATGTCAGCCCTATTAGAAGAGGGAAAAAATTACTCATTTGTTATTTTAAAAAAGGAAAGAATTTCAGAAAACGAGACTTTATTTGATGTTTACGGAATACCAACAGATAAATTTTTTGAAACTATAGACTTAGTGAATGAAAATCCTTACAATATAGAGCTTTTCACAGTTGATATTTTTTCACTTGCCCCTATTTCAAAAAAGATCTGTGGAAACAAAACCTGTTTCCATTTCTATGGGGATACAGAAAAAGCTCTGATTACAGTTTCAAAGGGAGATGACATATTATATGTTAGATCAATACCTTTACCTGAGATAACAGAATTGAAAGATCTAACAAATATATATTATGAAAACTTTAATATGACTTATGTTTTTACAGTCCAAACCAAAAGGATAAATGTGGAAAGTATAGTTATTTCAGGAAAAGCTGCATCAGACCCTCAATTACTTAAACTTTGCGAAAAATTAACAAATCTAAAAATTAAAATACCTTCTGTGGAAACTTTCATTTCGGGTATCTCCCAGGAAGACTTTATGGAATATCTAATACCTGTAGGTACAGCATTGCTCAATAAAAATTTTGATTTTACACCTTCTATAATAAAAAAGGAAAAAGCACTTAAAGGTATATCAAAATTTTTGTCTTTATTCTCAATATTTCTTATTATATTGCTATCTATAGGGATTTTTACAGTTTACGCAGGTATAAAAGAAAAAGAAAACCAGCTTTCTGATTTGAAAAAGGCTATTCAGAAAAAAATATCATTTATAAATAAAAAAATCAGCAAAGATGAGCTTGGTTATTTTATAAATTACATAAAAAAGTTTGAAAAGTCAGAAGATCTAAATCCTGTTTTTGTTTTTGATCAGATGCCATCAATTTTTGAAGTTCTTAATGAAAAAATGATAACCATAGAAAATAAGGATAACAGACAGATCATACAGATTTTTTCGGAGCAGAATTTTAGCAGCCTGAGTGATATGCTTAGCTTTAAACTAAAGATAAATGAAATCTTAAGAAGGTATAAAAATATCCAAAAAAACATTCAGGAAGATAAAGAAAATCTCTCGTTAAGGATTAATCTGAGAATAGAAAGGGAAATCCATGAAGATAGATAAATATTTTGTGCTTTATGCCACGGGACTGATATTATTCGTATTCCTTTTGAGTTTTTATTTCGCTTTAAGTGAGGTTGATCAACGTCTTTCTCAAAAAATTGATGACCTACAGAAAAAAAATATAAAAATAACGGACATTGAACGCAAACTAAACCGGCTGATTGACTTTATAGAGAAAAAAAATATAAAAATCTATAAAGAAGAAGAATCACTCCAACTTATTTTAAGTAAAGCAGATAATTTTATAAAACTATACGATGCTTCAATAAAAGATGATATAAAAAAAGAAGACGGTTATTACTCCATTTTACTCGGATTTGATTACTACCCCAATACTCCTGAAGACCTTTTTTCTCTGTTGTTAAATCTAAAAGATGAAGTCTCGCCTATAGTTATGATAAAAAAATTCAGGATTGAAAACCTTAACGAAGGGACGAAAGTTTATTTAGAAGTTCAGCTAATACAACCGTTCTTAAAGGGAAAATAGATGGATTTTATAAGAAAAATCGGAAATAAAGAGATTACAGTTCTGGTTTCTCCGCTGATTTTAGGAGTGTTTATATTTATTCTTTTTAACGGATTTATAAAACAGAAAGTTATTGAACAATGGGGAAGTATTTTAAATTATTATCCAGAGATTATTGATATTGAATTTTCAGAAAAAAGAGAGAAAGAATTAAACTTAGAACTTCTTCAAACGGTTCTTAATGTCAGACCTTACACAGTCAAAACCGTTGAAAAAATAAAAACTCCTCAGAAACCTCCTCCATTTTATAAGGTAAGCTTTATTTATATCGGGACAAACCGTTATACGATAATAAATGGAAAGTTATACAGTGAGGGAGACAGAATTTCCCCTGAAGAAAGAATCATTAAAATTTCAAAAGAAGGCGTTTTATTAAAAGGAAAGTGGGGTGAGCGATGGATAAAATTTTACGATTATTGATTATTTTTCTTTTGGGTTTTGCTGTAAGTTGTGGATATGTTGCTGATAAAACGGAAAAAACTGTAGAGATAAAAAAAGAACCTGAGAAGGAAAATAACTACAAAGTTATCAAGAAAAATCAACCACCACCCCTTATAATTAAACCACCTGTAGAAAAAATTTCACCCCTTGAAAACAGATTTTTTACTTTTAGTGCAGATAACGCCCCGTTAAAAACAGTCCTTTACGCTGTTGCAAAAGATGCAGGACTGAACATCGCCATATCTTCTGACGTTAATCCGGAAATTCCGGTTACAGCAAACTTCAACAACACTCCAGTTAAAACCGCCCTTGAGATAATAACAGATCTGGCAGGTGTCTATTACGAAATCAAAGGAAATGTGATCTACATAAAAGCAACAAAAACAAAAGTTTTTCATCTGCCATACGTTCACTCAAAATCAAAATACAAAGCTGATCTTGGTGGTGATGTTCTGGGAAGTTCAGGAACAACAGGAGGTTATTCAGGAGGGACTACCGGAACAACAGGAACATCTCCTTCTGTTGCAAACCTGAAGGGGGATTTTTCATTAAAGTACGAAAACCCTAACGATATAAACGAGTATTACAAGCAGCTTGAGGATTCCCTTAAAAAAATTCTTTCCGTAGAAAATAATAACACTCAGGAAAAAAATCCTAACAGCTTTACCCTTAACAAATTTGCAGGGATTCTTATAGTTACTGCAACAAAAGACAAAATGAAAAAAGTTGAGGATCTTATCAAGAAATTAAAAAAAGAGGTCAAAAAACAGGTTCTAATAGAGGCTAAAATAATTGAGGTCACCCTGAGCAAAGAGTTCAGATACGGGGTGGACTGGAACCTTCTTATGAGAGACTTTATCGGCACAGGTGCATCGGTCAGACTTTCCCAGACATTAGCCTTAGGAACAAGCTACGGCCAGATTTTAGTAACAGGAGCAGACTTTCAATCGATCTTAAACGCACTTGAAAAAACCGGAAAGATAGAAACCTTATCAAATCCAAGAATTAGGGTACTCAACGGTCAGACAGCTCTGATTTCCTCAGGAATTATCGTACCCTTCTGGGAAAAACAGGTCAGCACCGTAACAGGAACAGCAACAACTCAACAGGTGTCTTATTACAGAACAAACGTACTTGATGGTGTATTACTGGGAGTTACCCCCTATATAGAAGATGGAGAGATAATGATGAATATTGTCCCTGTTTCAACTAAGATAGAGGATTTGAGACAGCTTGTTGACAACAATCAGGTTGTTGCAGAAGCACCTGTACTTAACATAAAAGAGGCAGGAACAATCGTAAAAGTAAAAGATGGTGATCTTATTATAATAGGGGGGCTTATAGGAACAGAAAAAAGAAAAATAGTCAGTAAAGTTCCCGGATTAGGGGACATCCCCGGTCTGGGAATACTGTTTAGAAAGGAGGAATACCTAAAACAAAAAAAAGAACTGATTATATTTTTGACACCCCACATTATTAAGGTTCACTGAGGTAAAAAATGAGCCTATTGATTGATACTCTTAATAAAATGAAAGGAGGGAAGAAAGGAAAACCTGTTCCTCCAAATCTGAAAAAAAATAAGAAAAAAGACAGTAAAACAGTACTAATACTCCTTACATTTATTTTTGTTTTATCGGCATTAACCATTTTTCTTTATGTTTATCAAGAAAAACTCCTTCAAGAAGAACAAAACATTTTGTCTGAGATAAAAAAGGAAAATCAGAAATTAACAGAACAGATACCTGAAGTTGCAGTCAAATCTAAAGAAGATAAAAATGAGATAAACAACCACCAGAATGAAAAGATTTTGGCAAAACCTCAACAAAAGGATATACAAAAACCTGAGAAAATTCAGGAGACAAAAATTTCAGAACGAAAGATGAAAAGATCAGAACAGGAAATAACAAAAAAATCTAAAAATTCCTCTTCTTACATGTATTCCACATATATATCCCTTGGAAATCAATATCTTGAAAAACTAAATTACACAAAAAGCCTTTTTTACTACAAGAAGGCTTACAGTATAAACCCTTCAGAAAAATTAATGAAAAATATATTAATCCTACAAATATATACAGGAGAAAAGAAAAAAGCTCTTACAAATCTAAAAAAAATAAGAGACGCCAGATACTTATCCCAGATACTTATTTTTTTAATAGAAAACGGAGAAATAAATCTTGTTAAGAAATTTTTAAAAAACAAAACAGAAGACAGAACAGGATACTTAAGCTACACAAAAGGAATTCTTGAAGAGAAGTCAGGAAATATAGAAAAGGCTTATATTTACTATAAAAAAGCTTTTGAAAAAAATCCTTACGATCCGTACATAGCCTATGCATATGCAAGAATACTTGAGATGAAAGATCTGCCAGAAAAAGCAGTTCAAGTTTACAAACATATAAACAAAATCCCATTTTCCGATAATAACCTCAAGAAAATAGTTCAAGAAAGGATCAAACTGTTAGGAGGAAGTTATGAATAAAAAGGGTTTTACCCTTATAGAGCTTGCTATGGTGCTTATTATAATAGGACTTTTAGCAGGATTAGGAATTACAGTACTTGGGATACTTGTTAAAAGGGCTAAAATTAATACAACAAAGGAAATTATTAATGCGGCTGCAGATTCGTTAATTTCTTATTCAGGTTCAGCATTGAGACTTCCATCTAACGATATTGAGTTTAAAAGTGTAGTAAGAAATCCTATGGATACATTTGGAAAAAAGATCAAATACTTTGTAGATCAGGATTTAACATCCAGTTCTAAACTTATTTGCAGAAAGAAAAATACAAATCTAACAGTTAGAATATGCGGTGATACTGCTTGTTCTTCACCAATAGATATAAAAAATGTAGCTTTTCTATTAGTTAGTGGTTCTCTTAACAATAATATTCAAACCGGTGATGGAAACACCCATACTGAAGATCATACAATCCTGCTCAGTACGCCCACTGTAATAAATGTGTATGATTACGGGATAGACAATGTGGATAACTTTCCATCTGATATGAACAGACCTGAAAGGTATGATGACATAGTAAAGTGGATAACCCTTGGAGAACTTCAGACAAAAATAAGATGTGAAAGCAGGCTTTCGATACTGAATAATGAACTTCCATACGGATATGAAAACAGTTCATACAACGCAGCTATTTTTGCCGAAGGTGGAATACCATTTACAGACGGGAGCGATCCGGATACAAACCCAGACTATAAATGGTGTTTTCAGGGAAGTTTACCCTCAGGAGTTTCTATTAGTTGTGGAGGTACTCTAACGGCATCTACAAACTGTTTAAATGTAGATGGATCTGTTAACACTGGAGCAGATTGGAAGCAGTGCAGTTCTCCTATCTTGTCAGGAACAGTAGCGACAGGTCAGGCAGGAAGTTATAACCTCAGATTTTTTGTAATAGATACTGAAGGCAGTGTAGCAGAAAAATCATTTGTTCTAACAATAAACCCTCAGACATCTTCCTCAGGATCATCTGCACCACCCGGCTCTCAGGTAAGCTTTGCTAATGATCTTAGTAATTTTAACCAGATTGAAAACAATCCAAATGCTATTAATACTGATCTAAACAACGGAACTGTTACGTTTGGAAATGGACAAAGAAATACTTTCGGATGTTTTTGGTATAACGGAACATTCAGGTTGAAAAATAAAACCATGAGAGCTTTTTTTAATTTCAAACTTACTGTAGATACATCCTTTGACAGCAAGGGAGATGCTGACGGTTTTACTTTTGTTATAAGGCAAAAACCTCCTTGGAATTTAAACTGTGGAGGAACAGGTGGAAAATTAGGTTACGACGGTCTTGATAAAGAAAGTATAGCTGTAGAAATAGACACATATCCAAACACATATTACCGTGATCCATATTTGAGAAACAGAGGTTATAATCATGTTTCTATAGATTTTAATGGGAGCGTTGTTCATTCAGGTAATTCAAACCCCTCTGTTAGAATAACATCAAACTGTACTAATTTTTCAGATCCTACAAAAGTCGGATGTTATTACACTCGAAGACCAACCTGGCTTGAAGATGGTGTTAAACACTCATTTAGAATGGAAATACATACAGGATGCGATACTAACTGTTCTACTTGTGGAGGTTCAGGAACTAAAATGCTGATAGAAGCATGGATTGATTGCACAAACTGTGATGATCTAACTAAAGATTACAACTCAAGTTCTCCAGATGTTAAAAGATGTGTGGACTGGACTAATAATCTTACAGATGTGAAGTTTGGGTTTACAGAAGGAACAGGTGGAAGAACCCAGACGGTTGAAATATCATATTTTGGAATAAGGTTTGAATGAGGTTTTGATGGTGTTGATAATTCTTTTTCTAATTGTATTTTCTTTTTCTTTTGCAGAAGAATACGGTTATCAGGTTTTTAAACAGTACTGTTCTTCCTGTCATATTGAGAAAACGGACGAAACTACAAACAACTTATCCCTTAAAGCACCACCTATTGATGTTTTAGCAAGACAGATTAAATATTTCTATAGAACAAGGGAAGGATTTGCAGAGTACCTTGAAAACTTCATAAAAGAACCATCACTTGATAAATCTATCTGTAAACCCTGTATTGATAGATGGGGCATCATGCCTCCTGTTAAAGATATATCTGATGAAGAAATACAATCTATTTCCTTATGGATGTTTAAGAATTTCAGATAATTATCTTCCGTATATCCCTACAAGATACCCTTCATCAATAACCTTTCCGGTCATTATCATCTCAACTTCCTGCCTTGATGCTCCAGCTGGAAGACCAAGTGAAGGTTGATCAATAGCAAAAATTTTAAAAAAATATCTGTGAGGTTTACCAATAGGTGGACAAGGTCCACCGTACCCTATTCTACCAAAATCATTCACACCCTGTTTTATTCCATCTACTTCTGGCAATTTTGGAAAACCTTCAGGAAGGTAATTCATTGTTTGAGGAATGTCATAAACTATCCAATGGGTAAAAGTACCTAAAGGAGCATCAGGATCATCCATAATAATTACAAAGCTTTGTGTTTCTGGAGGATAATCAGACCATCTTAAATCTGGAGATATGTCCGAACCGTCGCATGTAAAATTAACTGGTATATGTTCTCCCTCCTCAAATGCTGAACTTTTAATTATCATTTTTTCTTCTCCAAATTAGTTTATATAAATTAATATTAAAAATTAATTATTAATAAGCAATCTTTACTTTTTTATATTCCTAACAGAACTTTCTCTCATCTTATGTTTTATAAGATCATCTGTAGCCCATTTTTTCAGTATATTTTCTATCTCTTCCTTGCTGAATGAAGGTTTTTCATACAATCCTCTTTCTTCTCTCTGCCTTTGAGCCTCATACAGAATAACCCCTGTAGCGACTGAAACATTTAGACTTTGAGCCATTCCATACATTGGGATAATTATTTTTTTGTCTGCATATTCCAAAACCTCTTCGCTGACCCCGTTTATCTCATTACCAATCACAACAAGCGTAGGTTTTGTGTAATCAACTTTCCTAAAATGGATACTATCTTCGGATAAATGGGTGGCTATGATCTGAAACCCTTCATCTTTCTTTTTTTTGAAAAAACTGTTTATATCTTCTATCTCCTGATGAATGATCCATTTATGGGAGCCCATTGTTATTTCTTCATTGATTATCTCCTCATTTCCAAGGTATCTGTAATATAGATATAAGACACCTACAGCATCACAGGTTCTCATTATTGCCGAAAAGTTGTGCTGATTTGTCACATTATCAGAAAATACCTGAAGGTCTTTCTGTTTTTTCTCAAGAACAGCTTTTATTTTTCTGGCTCTTTTTTCTGTTATAAACATACCCAACCTCAATTGAATGTATAATATAAATTTTATAACTATTTTTATTAGATGAGATATATCACACATAAAATAAGCTGATTTGCATAAAATTTTAAAAAAAAGAGGTGATTTTATGAAAACTATGGAGAAAAAGATGGAGATTTTTATATTCAAAGGTCACCCCGATAAAGTCAAAACACAGATAGCACCTGTTTTTGAGATAGACAACTCAGAGTCTTATATGGAAGTTCCCTTTGAGTTTTATCTTGATCTTCCTGAAGAAGAAAAAGCATTTATTGAAGGTTTTAACAAATATATAGATGGAGACATAAAAGGATCAAGAAGAGAACTTGCAAAAAGTGCATCAAAAATTCCTGAAGCAAAATATATGTTTGCCCTTGTTAACATTACAATAGGCAAATTTAGAGAAGCACAGCTTTTGCTTGCAGGTTTCAGCTCCGACTGGAAGAGATTTATACAGACATGGAGGGTTCCTGTTCTCGTTGTTCCTTTTAAGTCAGGTGATAAAGCCCTTTATGTCTCAATTGATGAGACAGGTCTTCAGGCTCTTAATCATCTTCTGGAAGGAAAATCTCCTGAAGAGATAGCCTTTCTGCTGGGACTGTAAAATGAAAAATCTTGTCAGAGAATTAGCCCCTTATCTTCTCACAAAGCTAATGTCAGAAGGTGGAGAATACGGGGAGATATTTTATGAAAAGGTCTTTTCTACTGTTTTAAATTTTGAAAATAAAAAACTACAGAAAGGTGTTGAAGGTTTTGATGAGGGTGTAGGGATAAGACTGATAAAAAATGGGAAAACTTATTACGGATACACAAATGAGATCACAAAAAGCTCCCTTGAAAGTATTGTCTCTTCTCTTATTAAAGAAAATGGAGAAGGAAAGATAAAGGTCGGAATAAAACAGCAGACCGGATATACAAAAGTCCTCCTTGATCCTGAAGATTACTTTCCGGAGAGAAAAAAAGAGATTCTGCTTAAGGCAGATGACATAGTAAGAAGCCACGACAAAAGAATAAAACAGGCAAACATCACTCTAAAAGATTCAAAAAGAGAGATACTCATAATAAATACAGAAGGTGAAATAGTTGAGGATACACAGATAAGAGTTGCCTTTTATGTGGAAGCGATAGCTCAGGAAAACGGTTATATGTATAAAGGATATGAATCCACAGGTGGACTGATTGGATATGAGCTTTTTGAGTCTGGAGAGGTTGATCTGATTGATTATGTTTCATCAAAGGCTGCCCATAGGGCTGTTTTAGGGTTAAATGCAAAACACCCTCCAGCCGGAAGCATGCCTGTTGTCATATCATCTGATGCTGGAGGAACTATGATACATGAAGCTGTAGGGCATGGGCTTGAGGCAGATCTTGCAGAAAAGGGTCTCTCTGTATATGCAGGAAGGATAGGGGAAAAGGTTG
>JALVEY010000045.1 GCA_027030485.1 Persephonella sp. | reverse complement strand
AAGTTTTTTATAAAAGAGATTGACAGATCAAGGTCTTTAGGTTTACTAATATCAAAGGATTATAAGAAATTTGAAACAGCTTTCTTTATAGCCGATCTATTTAACAGATACATTATATTTCCAGATGAGAAAGTTTTTGTTCTGCTGAAAAAAAGCCTGTACTATCTGACACAGGAGATTGATCCCCATATTTTTAGTCTAAACTTTACAGCAAAACTTATCTATCTTTCAGGAATATTCCCAGAGCTTGAAATGTGTGTGAGGTGCGGAGCTGATGTGGATAAAAAAAATTACGGTTTTCTGTCCCAGATTGATGGGGGTGTTGTCTGCAAAAAGTGTACAAAAAGAAAACCAGATCTTTCTTACATAGACATTCAGGATCTGAAAAAACTGAAGGTTGTCAGCTTTAAAAATCTAAAAAAACTAAAAATTAAAAACACACAAAAACTTCAAAACTTTTTGATTGATTACATAGGGAAAAATCTTTAACTATCTTCCTTCTTCCACAGAAACATCTTTCAGCCAGTCTCTGTTTTCAACATACCACTGGACTGTTCTTTTCAGTCCCTCATCAATGTCTATCTCCGGTTTCCAGCCAAGGAGTTTTTCTGCCTTCTCAATGTCTGCCCATGTTTCCTTCATGTCTGCTTTATGGAAAGGTTTATACTCTATCTTTGCTTTTTTTCCAAGAAGATCTTCTATCTTCTGGATTATCGTTTTTAGGGAGATAGGATTTTTACCTCCTCCAAGATTTATTATCTCGTATCCAACAGGTTTCATAGCAAGTACTGTCCCCCTTGCTATATCATCAACATAGGTAAAATCCCTTGCCTGAGAACCGTCGCCAAACAGCTTTATAGGTGTTCCCTCATCAATCCATTTTATAAACCTGAATATGCTCATGTCAGGTCTTCCTGCTGGTCCATAAACAGTAAAATACCTGACCACTGTAATATCCATGTTGTAAAGATAGTGGTAAGTGTATGCCATAACCTCTGCTGCCTTTTTTGATGCTGCGTAGGGGGATATGGGCGTATTAACAGGAAGCGTTTCTTTAAAGGGCATAGGTTGACCTGCATAAAGGGAAGAAGTGGAGGCAAGAACCATCTTTTTTATCCCTTTGTCTTTCATCATCTCAAGAAGGTTTAGGGTTCCCTGTGCATTTGTCTGGAGGTAAACATGGGGATTTTCCATTGAATATCTTACTCCGGCTCTCGCAGCAAGATTTACAACAGCATCGAACTCAAAGCTGTCAAACAAAACCCTTAAAGCTCCTAAGTTCTCAATATCTACCTCAAAAAATCTGAAGTTTTCATATTTTTCAAGATCCTTTTTTCTCCACTCTTTAAGCTTTACGTCATAATAATGGTTCATATTGTCTATGCCTACAACATTAAATCCTCCCTCAAGAATCATTCTTGCTGTTTTCCATCCTATAAAACCGGCTGCCCCTGTTACAAGAACAGTTTGTGATCCTTTTGCTTGCATAAAACCTCTCCTGATATAATTTGAAATAAAGTCAATTATAGCATTAAAGAGGAATCTGTTTGGAAAAAAATAATAATATTAGAATTCTTGAAATAATAGATAGTCACGGCTGGTGTGGAACCAAAGAACAGACTTATCTCTTAACAAAGAAATTATCTAAATATTTTCACGTTGAATTAGCTCTTGCATATGATCATAAAGAGATGATTCAAAGACTGGAAGGAAAAGTACCTCTTAAATTTTATGAAATAGATAACGGCAGTAAAAGGAGATTTAATATAAAAAATTATCTAAGGCTTTATAAAATAATAAAAGAGGGAAACTATAATATTGTTATTGCAAATTCTTCATGGGCTTTTAATTATCTTAGGGTTGTTTATCCATTTTTGAAAGAAAAACCAAAAATTGTTGCGATGAGACGATCTGGATACATACCCTCTCCTATTTCTAAACATCTGAAATATTCTATTGCCGATAAAATTGTTGTGGTTTCAAAAGATGTTACAGAAGAACTAAAGGAAAATAACTTTTATCCTGAAAAACTTGTGACTATTGAAAGCGGTATTGATTTATCAAGATTTAAACCTTTATCAATTTATAGAAAACAGGTTAGGAAAGAGCTTGGATTGAAAGATGATGAAAAGGTTTTTATAAATGTTGCAAACTGGCAGCCGTGGAGAAAAGGACAGGATATTTTGCTTAAAGCCTTTAGAGATCTAAACTGTGATAAATGTAAACTAATACTTGTAGGTAATAACACAAACGGTGAAGAATCAAGAAAGATGATCAGAGAGCTTGGTCTTGAGGACAAGGTTTTGACCCTTGGATTTAGATCGGATGTAGACAAACTACTTCAGGGAGTAGACTTTTTTGTTATGGCATCTAACTCGGAAGGCATAGCAGGAGCATTGCTTCAAGCTATGGCCTCTGGAAAAGTTGTCCTGTCAACTCTTGCAGGGGGTATAGGGGAATATCTAAAAGAAGGATATAACGGTTTTGCCGTTTCTGTAGGTGACCAGAAAGGTTTGACAGAGAAAATGAAAATTATGCTTTTTCTGTCAGAAGATGAATACAAAAAGATCTCCGAAAAAGCTGTTGAAACGGCAAAAGAGTATTCTTTTGATAAAACAACCGAAAAATGGGTAAAACTAATAAAGGATCTTGTTGGATGTTAGTTGGTTTAATGGTGTATAAATCGTTTTGCATTAACTTGGAATTTTTCTGGAATATCAAAAAGAAAACCTTTGTGGTCTTTTTAGACTAAATCGGACTATAATATTTGAAAATTCATTATTTTAAGAGGTTAAAATTGTCAGAAGTTATAAAACCTTTAAATTCTCCTCTTTCTTTTGAGCTTTTTGGGATAAAATTTAAAAACCCTGTCTGGACAGCTTCAGGCTGTTTTTCTTACGGGCTTGAGGTGGCACAAAACCTTTATGATATTTCAAAACTTGGAGCCGTTGTTGTAAAAGGACTTTCATACAGACCAAGAGAGGGAAACCCGCCCCAGAGAATAGTTGAAACCCCGTGCGGAATGCTCAACTCAATAGGACTTCAAAACCCCGGTGTTGAGTATTTTTCTGAAAACATACTTCCTGAGCTTAGAAAATACGATACCGTCATAATAGCTAATGTTTTTGGTGAAGATGAGGAAGAATACATAAAGGTTGCAGAGTTTTTAGACAAAACCGAAGGAGTTCACGCCCTTGAGCTGAATGTTTCCTGCCCGAATGTAAAAAAAGGCGGGATCGCCTTTGGATCTGATCCTGACACACTTTTTTCCCTTGTCAAAAGGCTGAAAAATACCACATCAAAACCTCTTATGGTAAAACTAAGCCCAAACATAACTGATATAACCCAGACGGCTCAGGCATGTGTTGAGGCAGGGGCTGACGGTCTTGTTCTTATAAACACACTTCTTGGAATGGCAATAGATGTGGAAAAAGAAGAGCCGATCATAGCCATGAAGACAGGGGGACTTTCAGGACCTGCCATTCTTCCTGTGGCTGTCAGAATGATATATCAGGTTTATGAAAAATACGGCTCATCTGTTCCTATAATCGGGGTGGGAGGTATAACAACTTACCAGGATGCCCTCCAGCACATACTTGCAGGTGCGGTGGCCGTTCAGATAGGAACGGCAAACTTTTATGATCCCTACGCACCGTTGAAGGTGATAGATGGGCTTAAAAACCACCTTAATAAAAAAGGATATGCCCATATCCTTGAGCTGACAGGAAAAGCTCATAAATTGAAGATT
>JALVEY010000044.1 GCA_027030485.1 Persephonella sp. | reverse complement strand
AAAGAGCCTTACGAAGCACTGGTTGCAGGTAAAGAGGGGACAGAGTTTTACGAAAAGATAGTTAAGGAAGGGAAGAAATATTTGAAAAAAGACGGTTTTTTTGCATTTGAGATAGGTTATAAGCAGGGAAAGGCTGTTAAGGAAATTTTAGAGGCTGAGGGGTTTAAGGCAATAATAATAAAAGACCTGCAGGGTCTTGACAGGATTATAATAGGAGAAAAGGATGTTAGAGATTAGGGAAGGGGTTGTAGAATACCTTGAGATAGATGGACAGAAGGAGCTAAAAGGAACTGTAAGAATATCAGGGGCAAAAAATTCAGCTCTGCCTGATATGGCTGCAGCTGTTTTGACAGATGAGCCTGTTGTTCTGGAAAATCTGCCTTATCTTCTTGATGTATCAACAATGAGATCCCTCCTTGAACATATAGGTTTTGATATTCAGGAGTTGTCAGAGGGGGTTTTTTCTCTGAGGCTGAAAGATATTAGCTCCCTTGAAGCTCCTTATGAGCTTGTAAGCAGAATGAGAGCATCAATACTGGTTCTGGGTCCTATGCTTACAAGATTTGGTTATGCAAAGGTCGCACTTCCCGGAGGTTGCTCAATAGGGACAAGACCAGTGGATCTTCACCTGAAGGCTTTAAAACAGATGGGGGCAGATATAACTGTTGAACACGGATTTATATACGCAAAAGCCCCATACGGTCTTAAAGGTGTCCATGTCAGGTTTAACAAAAAAACCGTTACAGGAACTGAAAACATAATGATGGCAGCTGTTTTGGCAGATGGCGAAACCGTTATAGAAAACGCTGCTATGGAACCTGAGGTTGTTGATCTTGCAAATATGCTCAAAAAAATGGGAGCTAACATAAAAGGTGAAGGAACGGACAGAATAATCATAAAAGGTGTTAAAAAGCTTTCTGGTGTAAAACACAGGATAATACCGGACAGGATAGAGGCAGGTACTTTCGCAGTCCTTTCAGCCCTTTTTGGGGGAAGTATAGTTCTGGAAAATTACCCTGTTCGTTATTTAGATTATGTTCACAAAGTGTTTAACAAAATAGGGATAGATGTTGTTCCCATTTCAGAAAATCAGGTTGCTGTCAGAAGCTCACAAAAGCTTAAGCCTGTTTATATCCAGACAAAAGAGTATCCCTATTTTCCAACAGATCTTCAGGCACAGTTTATGACTATGCTTTCTGTTGTTGAAGGAAGATCAAGAATAACTGAAAATATTTTTGAAAACAGATTTATGCATGTCCCTGAGCTGAAAAGACTGGGGGCAGACATAACTGTGCGTGGAAAAGATGCTTTTATTAAAGGTGTAGAAAAGCTGACAGGAGCTCAGGTGAAAGCAACAGATCTGAGAGCCAGTGCAGCAATGGTGATAGCCGGTCTTATAGCTGAAGGAAAAACAAGAATATACGATATTTACCATCTTGATAGGGGCTATGAAAATATAGATGCAAAACTCAGACTGTTAGGTGCTTCAGTAAAAAGGGGATTTGAGGAGATTTCAGGATAAGAAATCTTTTAGATGTTTTTTTATGGCAACAGTCCTCAGTTTTTTTAATGCCCTTTGCTCTATCTGTCTTACCCTTTCCCTTGATATACCTAAGATCTCACCAACCTCCGTTAATGTTTTTGGCTCTTCACCATTAAGACCAAATCTGTGTTCAATAATCGCCTTTTCCCTTTCATCAAGTATGTTCAGAAGTTTGTTCAGCTCTTTATGCAGTGATTCTTCTACAATATCCTTCTCCACATCTTCAGTTCCCTTTTTTGACAGCACATCAAGAAGGGTAAGATCTTCTCCTTCTTCCCCGATAGGTCTGTCAAGGGAGTAGGGCATTCTTACTATCTGAAGTGCGTTTCTCACCTTTTTAGGTGAAGCTCCAACCTCTTGTGCAATCTCTTCTATAGAAGGTTCTCTTTTTAGCTTTTCTTTCAGTTTTTCGTAAGTTTCTTTTACTTTGCTGATAAAAAGGGACTCTTTAACAGGAATTCTAACAGCACCTGTCTGCTGGAAAATGGTCTGCATAATAGCCTGTCTTATCCACCAGACAGCATAAGAGATAAATTTTACGTCCCTGTCAGGATCAAACCTTTTTGCAGCCTCCAGAAGCCCGAGATTTCCGGCAGCAATCAGATCGGTTAAAGGAACTCCCCACCCCATAAAATTTCTTGCAACATTAACAACAAAACGGAGATTACCCTCAACAAGTTTTTTTAAAGCCTCTTTATCCCCCTTTTTTGCCCTTCTGGCAAGTTCTTTTTCCTCCTCAGGGGAAAGAAGGGGGTGTTCAGCCATTTTTTGTATGTAAAGATTCAAAGTTGTCTGTTCTTTGTCTGGATCAGCCATATTATCCCCTTATTTTTTTTAAATAAATTAAGAACAGTTATTAATAAAGTCTATGATTTTTCTCAATTTATAAAGTTAGGCTTCTTCTTTCGGCAGTTCAACTTCTATGCCCAATTCTTCAAGCTGCTCTTCTCTTACGTGGTCTGGAGCTTTGGTGAGGGGACATATACCCTTCTGGGTTTTTGGAAATGCTATCACTTCCCTAATGCTGTCAGACCCTGTCATAAGAGCAACAAGCCTGTCAAGACCGAATGCCAAACCTCCATGTGGAGGAGCTCCATACTTCAGGGCATTAACTAAAAAGCCGAACCTTTCCTCTGCTTCTTCATCTGATATACCGATAAGCTCAAATATCTTTTTCTGAACATCAGGTCTGTGTATACGGATAGATCCACCTGCTATCTCTTCACCGTTCAGAACAAGATCGTAAGCACGGGATTTAAAAGAAAGTGCTATCTGTTTGTTGTTTATCGCTTCATCAAGTCTGTCTATATCTTCTTCCTTTGGTGATGTAAATGGGTGGTGAAGGGCAACAAGCCTGTTTTCCTCTTCGTCCCACTCTAAAAGAGGAAAATCAACTATCCATACAAACTCCCATTTTCCTTCAGGTATCAGGTCTAATTTTTCTGCTATATGCTTTCTTAAGAAACCTAAAACCCTGTGGGTTATTTCTGGAGTGTCTGCGATGAATATCAGAAGATCTCCGTTTTCCCCTTCCATAATAGCTTTGATCTGTTGTATCTGATGATCAGAGAAAAATTTTACGATTGGAGACTGGAGAGAACCATCCTCATTTATCTTTATCCATGCCATTCCTTTAGCACCGAACTTCTGGGCATACTCTGTCAGATCATCAATCTCTTTTCTTGAAAGCTTTGAACCACCCTTTATATTGATCCCTTTCACAAGCCCTCCAGAATCTGCAACAGATCTGAAAACCTTAAACTCCACTTCCTTTGCAAGATCTGTAAGATCTTTCAGCTCAAGACCGTATCTAAGATCAGGCTTGTCTGTTCCGTATCTGTTTAGAGCCTCCTCATAGCTCATTCTTTTGATAGGAAGGCTTATCTCAATACCTAAAATCTTTTTAAACAGATAATGAACAAGCCCTTCAGATACAGCTATCACGTCTTCTTCATCAACAAATGACATCTCAAAATCTATCTGTGTAAACTCAGGCTGTCTGTCTTTTCTCAGATCCTCATCTCTGAAGCATTTAACAATCTGGAAGTATCTTTCAATACCTGCTACCATAAGTATCTGTTTGAAAAGCTGGGGTGACTGGGGTAGTGCATAAAACTTTCCGTGCTCAAGTCTTGATGGAACAAGAAAGTCCCTTGCACCTTCAGGTGTTGACTTCGTTAGCATTGGAGTTTCAACCTCAAGAAAGCCGTGTCCTGCCAGATACTCCCTTGTTGCCTGATAGACCTCATGTCTGAGGATTAGGTTTTTAAGCATCTGGGGTCTTCTTATATCAAGGTATCTGTATTTTAGCCTTACCTCTTCATGGACATTTATGTTGTCCTCTATAGGAAACGGCAGAATGTCGCAGGTGTTTAATATCCTGAGCTCATCAACGGCAATCTCTATATTTCCTGTTTTTAATTTGGGATTTTCTGTTCCTGCAGGTCTCCTGTTTACCCTTCCCCTGACAGCAAGGACATACTCTGACCTGACCTTTTTTGCTCTTTCATAAGCTTTTTCTGGGCTTTTTGATGGATCTATAACAATCTGAACTATACCTTCCTTATCTCTCAGGTTTATAAATATAACACCGCCGTGATCCCTGACGCTCTCAGCCCAACCTAAAAGCCTTACTTCATCACCGATATTATTTTCAGTCAGTTCACCGCAAAAATAATCCCTTTTAAAATCTCCAAGTTTATCCAGCATCTGAAATCCTCTCTGAAAGTTTTGAGATTAAGACTATAATTATATCACTGCGAGAAAATGAAAAAAAGGAAGAATACCTCCTACGGTTACACGGTAAAGTTTGATATAAATCTTTAAGCACTCAAAATAGTATCAAAGTAGAAACTTCAAGGAAGAAAGAAAAACCTGATTTTGATTTAGTATTTGGGGTACGGATAAACGGGGGAATTCCCCTAAAATACAACGGTAGCGATATTAATGATGTAAAATATAATTAAATTTAAGAGAGGGGTTATAATGAGATTTTTGGTGGTTTTTTTTGTAGTTCCTTTTGTGTTCCTTTTATCGTGTGCTGAAAAGGAAGTATCCGATGAAAATTCTCTGAAAAAAATAATTGATGAACGGGAATGGGGAAGGATAAACAGGGCAAAAAAAGCTGTAAAACTCTACACCCAGACTGCTGATGAGTATTTTAGGGAAGGAAATTACACTGGGGCACTGGAGTTTTACAACAAAGCTCTCGTTAAGCTTAAGTATCTGAAAAAGCTAAAGCACCCCAGAGCCGGATACATTTATGAAAAGATGGGAGATTGTTATCTGAAATTAGGGCATAATGATACTGCAATGGAAGCTTACCAGAAAGCATACAACATATACCTGAAATTTTACGGTGAAAAAAATAAAAAAACCACAGAACTTTTAGAAAAAATAAAGAGGATAAACTCTTAACTGAGTTTTTCATTAAGGTTCTGGACTGTCCAGCAGAAACCAGCGTGGGACCATGTTAGCGGGACAACTGAGAGGGGCTTTCCTGTTTCAGGGTCGTACTGCTCTGCAAGAAGACCTGCCTGAGACTGTCTTTCAACAGCCCAGTTTATCAGCTTAAGGGCTTCATCAATCTGATCGGTAGCAATGTACCAGTCTGCAAGCCACATAGTCGTTATTATCCACGGATTTCCGGGATAATACCTGTCTATTCTATGGTAAAGATCACCCTCAAACCTTGCAAGCCCTTTGATCCCAAAATTTATCCATAATTTATCCTTTATCGCATATACTGTGTTGAGAACTCTGTAGTCGTTTGGTGGAAGCATTCCTGTGAAAAAAACAGATATAAGGCTTGCATCAACGGTAAGGTCTTCCATAAGATTTCCGTTTTTATCCCTGACAAGCATCTTCACAAATCTTTCGGCTTTTTTGTTGTACAGATATTTCAGTATTGCCTGTCTTACTTCTCTTGCAGCCTTTTCGTATCTTTTTGATTCTTCTATATTTCCTGTTAGATGTGCCATTTTTGACGCAGACATTAGTCCTGCAAACACTGTAGAGCAGGTGTATGTTAGAACACCCCTTCTTTCTTCCCAGGGGTCGTAGCTTTCAAGGGGAAGACCATTTTCGTCCCTGTATCTGACCATAAATTCTGCTGCAGGTCTAACAAGAGAGCCGTACATTCTGTCTATGAATTCAATGTCCTTTGTAATCTTGTAGTGGTGGTACAAAGCCCATATAACGAGGGCTGTTTCATCTTCCTGAATAGGAAGCTGGGGTTTTCCCTCCTGATCTATCCATGGGTGCCATGATGAGCCGAAAGACCCGTCTGGAAGATATTTTTGGAGGAAATAGCCTTTTTTTGTCAAAGTTTTTGATGCAAACTCAAAGAATTTTTTTGTTGTATTACCATAGCCTGCCCTATCAAGAGCCATAACTATAAATGCATTATCCCTCGGCCATGAGTAGCTGTAGTGATCCTTATTAAATCTGTGGAATATGCTTGAGTCTGCAGATGCTATTATGGCTCCCCCATTGTCTATGTGGGCTTTTATGATAAGCAGGCTTCTGTTGTAAAGTTCTCTTATTTTTCTGCTTATTGAGCTTTTTATCTCCTTTTTTTCTTTCAGCCAGCTGTTGTGGAATATTTCCGTCTCCTCAATAAAGTGCTGTATTCCTTCTTCAATCATTCTTTTCTGTTTTTCTTCAAGATCATCAAAACTTTTTCCTGCTATTATGTAGTAATAAAACTCTTTTTCTTCTTCAGGCTGAAGATCAGTGTAGTATGCAACAGCGCTGTCAATATCTCCCCTTGCTATAGGGTTCTTATCAAGCTTCTGGTTTTTTATCTGGTTCATGCATGACTCTTTTTTTACACTTATGGTGTAGTCTGAGATCTCGGGAAATATGGAAACAAGAAGATATGTTGATTCCCTGTAATGAACAAGCCCCTTCATATCCGGGTGGTAAAGGGCTGTATTTCCTGCCTCTGTTTCATAAAGGCAAAAATCATGATAGAAAAATATTTTTATATCTTTTTTCTCTTTTGTTAGATTTTTTACAGTTATTTTTCTGATGTAAACAGGAAGGTATTTATGTGTAAGATCGTTTATCCTGAGAGATATTCCAAGGTCTTTATTAACAGCTTTCATATCTGTGATAAGACTGTTTTTTCTATATGAGAACTTCCTTTCCCACCCTTCGTCCATGTATCTAAGATCGCCGTCAACAGAAACTATCAGATGGTTTTTATTTCCCCGAAGGTGATTGTACTGACCAACATAAGGAAAATAAAGATCCCTGAGAGACAGGTACTTATCAAAATTTATAAAAAACTGACCGTTTGATATTACAGCTTCCCTGTACATCTTAACCGCCGCTTACAGGTGGTATTAGGGCAACAGTGTCTCCATTTTTTAATTTTGTTTGCATATCAGCGTATTCTTCATTTACGGCAATCATTATGTTTTTCAGGTTTTCAGACAGATCAGGATACTTATTTTGTATCTCTTTTATAAGATCGTGTACTTTAGAGCCTTCTTTTATTTCAAAAAACTCTACACTTTTTTTTAGCTTATCTTTTATGGAAGAAAAGTAAAGAACCTTAACCTTCAAACTTTATCTCCCATTCTGTAATAAGATGGGATCCTCTCATAAAGTGTGCTCTGAGCTTCAGCTTCACAACCTCATCAAAGGAGTAAAAGCCTTCTCCTCCCACTAATGTTGGTGTGTCTGTTCCTCCAACAATAAACGGTATGTGTATCAACCTTATCTCATCAACAAGCCCCAGCCTGAGAAGGTTCCAGTTAAGGGTAGCCCCTCCTTCAACCATAAGTTTTTTAATTCCCTTTTGGTAAAGCCTGTCCATCATTTCTATAAGATCAACACTTTCTTCTCCGCATTTTATAACCTCAACCTTTTCTTCAAGGGCTTTTACCTTTTCCTCAGGAGCTGAATGTGATGTTACTATTATGGTTGGTGCATGTTTTTCTAATATATTGGCATCTATAGGTATTTCTGCTTTTGATGTTGGAACTATTCTTGTTGGGTTTTTGCCCTCAACATACCTTACTGTTAAAAAGGGGTTGTCTGTTCTTATAGTTTCTGCCCCTACCATTATCCCGTCAACTTTTGCCCTCAGCTCGTGGAGGTACCTGTTTGCTTCATCGTCCATAAACTGCATTATCTCTTTTGATGATCTGCCCTTTCTGAGGGTAAGTTTACCGTCAACTGTAACTTCTGAGACTATTATTGTGTAAGGTCTGTGCATCGTATACCCCTTTAGTCATAATCTTTGTTGTATTTTATGTACAGATAGATAACCCTCTGGAATAGGGATAATGTCATCAGGGCTGTTATTATAATAAAGCCTGTCTGAAGTCCTCCAAGAATGTGAAAGTGTTCAAAAATGGAAAAAATGATAATCGCCAGCATTGTTTCAGGTCTTCCAAAAAATCCTATCCCTTCAAGGGGATCATTTATCTTTCCTTTTTCCCTGTTAGCAAACCCTATCTCTGCATAAGCAACAGGTTTTATAAACGTGTGGAGCATATTGACAACAACAGCCAGAGCTGTAAGCACAGGTGTTGAGTATGTTAAACCTATGAAGAAAAGAACAAAACCGTCAACAAACTTATCTGCAAGCCAGTCAAAAACAGCACCGAACTTTGATGATTTTTCTGTTTCTCTTGCTACAATGCCGTCCATAAGATCAAAAAATCCGCTTAAAAACAGGAAAAAAGCTGCTGTAAGGGGCTTTCCCTTATAAAAGGAAAAGGCAGCGAAAAGCCCCATAGCCACAGATATAAGTGTAATAACATTCGGGGTTATGTGAGCCTTAACAAAAATAAGCCCGAACGGTTCGTATATCTTTTTTAAAGATTTTCTTTTTGATGTTAAATTCATTTACAACCCTTTTATAATCCTTTTGACTCCAGCCAGGGCATCATTTTTCTAAGTTCTTTTCCTATCTCCTCAACAGGATGCTTTTCGTCCTTTTGGAGCATAGCATTAAAATGTGCCCTGTTTGCCACATTTTCAAGTATCCATTCTTTTGCAAACTCGCCCCTCTGGATCTCTTCTAATATTTTCTTGTGAACAGGCTTTACAGCATTGTAAATCCTGTCTCCTCTCGTTACGTCCCCGTATCTTGCTGTGTCTGATATTGAGTATCTCATTCCTGCTATTCCGTACTGGTATATAAGATCAACAATAAGTTTTAACTCATGCAGGCATTCAAAATATGCAACCTCAGGCTGGTATCCAGCCTCAACAAGGGTCTCAAAGCCTGCCTTTATTAGAGCCGTTGCCCCTCCGCACAGGACAGCCTGCTCACCAAAAAGGTCTGTTTCTGTTTCTTCTGCAAAAGTTGTTTCAATCAGCCCTGCCCTTGTACACCCTATCCCTTTTGCGTATGCGAGGGCAACATCTTTTGCATTTCCTGTAAAGTCCTGATGGACAGCAACAAGCCCGGGAACACCTTTTCCTTCTTCATACTGCCATCTTACCAGATGTCCCGGTCCTTTAGGAGCAACAAGAAAAACATCAACATATTCAGGTGGGACTATCTGTCCGAAATGAACATTAAATCCGTGTGCAAAGGCAAGGGCATTACCTTCATCAAGGTTAGGCAGGATTGCCGTTTCGAAAACCTCAGGCTGTATTGTGTCTGGGATAAGCATCATAACAACATCAGCCTTTTTTGCAGCCTCATCAGGAATGTAAACTTCAAACCCCTCAGCTTTTGCTTTCTCTGCTGATCTGCTTCCTGAGTAAAGCCCTATAATAACATTTATTCCGCTGTCTCTAAGATTTAGGGCGTGGGCATGTCCCTGACTTCCATACCCTATTATTGCAACGGTTTTGTTTTTTAATACTTCAAGTGATGCATCTTCATCGTAGTAGATTTTAGCCATTTTGACCTCCTGTTTTTTGCTTAATTTAAAATATTACACTAATATGTTTTTATAATCAAAATCCCTTTAAAACGGTATCCTCTGAGTATGTAATCAAAAATCTTTGATGCTTCAGCACCGTTTAAGATGACTGTATCTATATTTATAAGAGCATTTCCTACTGTTATATGCTCAACATTTTCCCCTTTAAACTCTTTTGCCGATGTGTAATTGATAAGTATGTCTCCATTTTGTGATGTTACTTTAAGTTCACTGCTGAAACTTTTTGAAAATGTTAACACCTTCAGATATACATATTTTTCTGTTTTTTTTATAGGGCTGAGAAATTTTATTTTCTCTGGTAAAACATCTATTTTTCGGGAAAGATCCTGAGCGTCTTTTGAGGAAAAACAGATTATTCTGTTTATATTCCTGTTTTTATAAATATCTAAACACAGGTTGTAGCTTCCTGCTATTGATGATAAATAAGGTTTTATTGTATAAAAGTAATTTTTCTTAGGAGTGAACCTTTCTACATTTTCAAAGTTATCAACTAAAAACGCATAAAATACAGATATGTATTCCGACGGAAGGTTTTTTAAAACAGGTTTTTTTATCCCTATTTCTCCAGCAGAAGACTGCAATACCCAAAAAAATATGATAATAAAAATATAGATCATTCTAATCTGTGTTCCTGAATCCCTTCTTTAGCCGATTCTCTTGTTAATGCCAGCATACCTGTTCTTGCTATGTCCTTGAGACCAAACGGTCTAAGCAGGCTTATAAAGGCGTCTATCTTTTCTGAATTTCCTGTTATCTCTATTGTGTAAGTATCCGTTGATACATCAACCACTTTTGCTCTGAATATGTTTACAAGCCTCATTATCTCATCTCTTGCTTTGTCTTCACCTGCATGGACTTTTATCAGTACAAGC
>JALVEY010000043.1 GCA_027030485.1 Persephonella sp. | reverse complement strand
TCCTGTTATCTCTATTGTGTAAGTATCCGTTGATACATCAACCACTTTTGCTCTGAATATGTTTACAAGCCTCATTATCTCATCTCTTGCTTTGTCTTCACCTGCATGGACTTTTATCAGTACAAGCTCCCTTTCAATATGGGGAACATCTGTTATATCCCTGACCCTCAATGTTTCAACAAGTTTTCTAAGCTGTTTTATTATCTGTTCAACAACCCTTTCGTTTCCTTCAACAACTATTGTTATTCTTGCAACATTGGGCTCGTGGGTTTTACCTACTGTAAGGCTCTCTATGTTGTATCCTCTTCCTGCAAACAATGATGTTATTCTTGTCAGAACACCGAAATTATGCATCACCCTGACTATTATCACATGTTTTCTTGTTTCTGTTTTTGGAATCGGTCTTACCTTTATAGCTTTTATATCCTCTGTCATTTTTGAACTCCTTTATCCTACAAGATACATGGTTTCAGCCTCACCCTTCTGCTTAGGGCTAACTATCATCTCTCTGTAGCTTTTTCCTGCAGGAACCATAGGTAAAACATTTTCTTCCCTATCAACCACAAAATCCATAATCACAGGTCTGTCATTTATCTCCATCGCTTTCTGGAGAACCTGTCTGACCTCTTTTGGTTTTGTTGCCCTGAGCCCTACAGCTCCCATTGCCTCTGCAAGTTTTACAAAGTCCGGGTGTACAGCAAGGCATACAGATGAGTATCTGCTGTCGTAAAAAAGCTGCTGCCACTGACGGACCATTCCTAAAAACTCATTGTTTATTATAGCTATTTTTACTGGAACCCTGTACTGAACTGCAGTAATAACATCCTGCATGTTCATCACAAATGAGCCGTCACCTTCTATTGCAAATACCGTTTTGTCAGGTTTCCCAAGTTTTGCCCCAACTGCAGCAGGAAAACCGTATCCCATTGTTCCAAGCCCGCCGGAGTTTAGGAACTGTCTTGGGAATTTGTATTTGTAAAACATTGCAGCCCACATCTGGTGCTGTCCAACACCTGCAGATATTATCGCTTCTCCCTTTGTAATGTTGTATATTTCTTCTATAACATACTGGGGCTTTATTATCTTGTCTGACTGCTGGTATGTAAGGGGGTGTTTTTCTCTCCATTTTTCTATCTGTTTAAGCCAGCTTTCCCTTGCTTTTACCCACTCAACAGGTTTTTTCTTTAGTTCTTTTAGAATTTTCCGGAGAACATTTTTAACATCTCCGACGATAGGTATATCAACATGTATATTTTTGCTTATAGATGCAGGATCAATATCTATATGAATTATCTTTGCTTCCGGTGCAAACTCATCTATCTTCCCTGTCACCCTATCGTCAAATCTTGCACCTACGGCGATCAGAAGATCACAGTTGTAAACAGCCATATTTGCGTAGTATGTTCCGTGCATTCCAAGCATGTGGAGGGCAAGGGGGTGGTTTTCATCAAAAGCTCCTTTCCCCATGTTTGTTGTTGCAACAGGTATCCTTGTAAGTTCTGCAAGCTCCCTCAGTTCCTCTGAGGCATTTCCTATTATTACTCCGCCTCCAACATAAAGAACAGGTCTTTTTGCTTTTCTTATAAGCTCTGCAGCTCTTTTTATCTGAACAGGATTTCCTTCGTAATGGGGTTTGTATCCGGGAAGGGCATCTTCAACATCTTTTAGAGTAGGCATTTTATAGTCATATACCTGCTGTGTTATATCTTTTGGTATGTCAACCAGAACAGGTCCCGGTCTTCCTGTTCTTGCAAGATAAAAAGCCTCCCTCAGTATGAGGGCAAGATCTTTAATATCTGTAACAAGAAAGTTATGTTTTGTTATAGGTCTTGTTATCCCGACAACATCAGCCTCCTGAAATGCATCTGTCCCTATGTAATTTCTTGGAACCTGACCTGTTATAGCCACAATAGGAACAGAGTCCATGTGGGCTGTTGCCAGACCTGTTACAAGGTTTGTTGCTCCCGGTCCTGATGTTGCAAGAACAACACCTACCTTTCCTGTAGCCCTTGCATACCCATCTGCCATGTGGGCTGCAGCCTGTTCATGTCTTGCAAGAATATTTCTCAGAGGGGCATCAAACAGTGCATCATAAACCTCCATTATGGCACCGCCGGGAAGTCCAAAAACCGTATCAACCCCCTCCTCTATTAAAACATCTATAACAATATCTGCACCTCTTTTTTCAGGCATCTGTTTTTCACCTCTAAAAAAAATATATCTGGAGATTGTATATTATTATAAGCCTTAAAACTACTTTTGTATAATCCTAATCATAATAGAACCTGTCTTTCATAAACTCAAAAACAAAACAGCTTTCCTTTAAAAGTTTTTCATACCTTTTTATATCAATAGGCTTTGGGCTTTTGATGTATATCTCGTAGGGAACAGCCTTTATAAAGCTGTCCTTTATGTATATTATGTTTACTTTTTCTCCGGGATTTACCGTTATACCCTCTTTTATCAGTGTACCTGCTGTTTCTGAAATATCATTTCTTATCCTGTATTCCTCTACCAGTTTTGACAGTCTTTTTCTAACTA
>JALVEY010000042.1 GCA_027030485.1 Persephonella sp. | reverse complement strand
ATTTCAACAACACCTGCATTTTCTCCCGGTCCCTGCAGAACCCAAGGAGCTTCTGTTGGGAAAACTTTCAAAAAAGGCTTAGAGGATTTGTAAGAGCAATGTTCACTCCACAAAGCCCCGAATATTCCAAGCTCAACCTCATTAGGTTCTCTCCCAATTAATTGAACAATTCTTTTGTATTCCTCAACAGTCAGTCCGTGGGCAGACAGGATTTTCTCGTCCATTAACTTCTCCTGAAATAAAGTTTTTACAGAAATATTTTATCTTATAATCAGCCGGCTGACCGAAATTTTAAAATCTATAAATTTTCTACTAAAATAATTTGACAATATTACAATAAAGTATTATCTTGAATATTGAAACAAAAAAATAAGGAGGGCAAAAATGATCATAAGAAAGGAACATGCACTTGCACTTTTACATGCTAAAGCACAGGAAGAAAAGGGACTTGCATGCCAGATCACTATTAAAGCAGAAGAAGAGCCTTACAGGGAGCTTGAGCTTCAAAATCTTCTTGAACAGGGAAACTCACCGATAGAGTATGTCCTGACATACTGGGGAAGAAATCTTGTTTATATTCTTGAGGAAATGATAAACAAAGGATTGATCAAACACCCTTTCCAGTGGGACGACAGATTCAGGTGGATAGGTTCCGAAATTATTGCAATGATAAATGCAGCGATTTTAAGTGGAAATCTAACAGGAGAAGATACATTTGAACCTCTAAAAGAAAGAGGTTTTGCACAGGAAATGCATGAAGAAAAAAAGGGTTGGTTCAAAAAAATAAATGAGTACGCAGAGGCTGTATTTAACATTTATAAAAATGCAAAACCAAGACTTGAGATATCAAAAGAACTTGGAAATTACATTGCCTCAATGCCGACAGGACCTGCAGAAACAAAATTTCTACCAGAACACGGAAGATTTCCTCTGCTTCTTGAAAGTATGAGATTGATATCATTCTCTATTCCAAACTCAGATGTGTACACATTATCAGGGCTGGGACAGGCTGTTCAAAAAGTTATTCAAAAAATGGCTCCCTCAATGGAAACTATAATAAATGAGGATTATATGTATGCCTTATTAAAGGTTTTAGACAGCGGGATAGAAACCCTATCATCTCAAGAATTGGAGATCCTTGAAGAACTGGCATTCATTAATGCAAAAGGGGAAATACTTCCGGCAGGGGAAGCTCTGCTTGAGGTTTATAAACTGTGGAGTGAAAAAGTGTACAGACCTGTAAAAACATTTAATCTTGAAGCGATTGATGAGGAACTTCTAATAGGAATTGAAAAGGTATGGGAAAAAAACAAAACAAATCCGGAAATAATCCCAACTGTTGAGGAGATAATCCATTACCTTATGGAAAAACCTTTAAAAGATTACAAACATCTTATCGGTTTCTACGGAAGAATGATCAATCAGGCAATGGGCTACCAGAAAAAAGAAGAACTTAAGAAAAAATGGGCAGAACTGTTCACAATAGAGGATCTGTTTAAACATTTCTGGGAGAAGGGAAATCAGTGGTATGAGAGGCTTTACGATACTGTAAAAGAAAGTTTGTACTCCCTTGAAGCTTTTGATCTAATAAAATCACAGATAGAAGAAAAGACAGGAAAAACTGTTTATAAACTGACAGATCACGGAAAAAAAGTTCTTAAAGATATTAAAGAAAAAGGTGTAAGGGAGATCTCCTCAACGGCAGTAAAAGCAGTTTCTATCACAAAAACAGAGTTTGGAGCTCCAAACTACAGCTGGTATGAAGATGCTGTGAAACAGCATCTAATTGGTGGCGGTTATCCTACAAAATCAGGACAGCTGTATGAAGAGCTTGCATACACGGTAAAAAGACTACCCCATCTTACCAGATTTGAGCTTATGGTTCTCCACAAAATTCCAGAGTACGGTATGTTCCTTGAGGATCTTTTTAATGAGTTTGATGAAACATTCAAAGAGGAAGTCCAGTACGCTGTAAACAAACTTGAAGCAAGATACATACTTGATATACTTCCGAACAATGGGATAAGGCTAACAGAAGCAGGGAAACTGCTGAAAAAAGCCCTTTCCGGAGTTCCAGAAGGAATAGCAAACCCGATAAACCCACTTATAGTTAGAATACTTCAGGCTGTAAAACAGGTTGGAAATCTGTATGTTAAAGAAAAAAAGGTAAGAATTCTTCCGAAAAACTGGGAAGAAGCTGTCAAAATATCAGGACTTGATAAGGATACCTTTGAAAAGGAGATCGCCGTTGCCAGACTGGCAGGTTTTATCGGAAAGACTTCTATCCATGAATCTGGATTAGAGATACTTGAGGCTGTAGAGCTTTTAAACAGATAACAGATCCCTCCTTCACCGGAGGGCTTTTTTTCTCTTTAAATCCTCTTTCATCTTCTTCACAAGATCCCTTATTTTACCGTCGTCAAACTCTCCCTTCCAGTCTATCTGGCATCTGTAAAGGATTTTACCTCCTTTTTTGAGGTCAAACCGGAGAAAACCGTCAAAATCAGCCCCTACAGAACGGGCATAAGGACTGCTGCACTGGGATAGGAATTTTGATTTTACTTCAACGGTGTATGGACAGTTCTCTTTAACATTAATTTTTTCTTCCTGAAATATTCTGATCAGTCTCAATCTCAGGATACGGTCTTTTTCATTTATTTTTACACAACTTATATTTTCATTTTTTATGTTTTCATCATAAAACTTTGAATACAGGTTTTCACACCCTAACAGGAATAAGATCCCCATCAGCAGTATCAATAAAATTCTCATATCCTTATCTTATGATAAAATTCTTTATCTGCAAACAAAACTGGGAGAGCGGTATGCTGGTATATTCGGTGCAGGTTAATCTTGAGCTGGGAAACATTGAAAAAAATGTAGCCAAAATCTTTTCCTATCTTAAAGATGTTGAAAAAGGCTCTCTTGTTTTACTTCCGGAGATGTTCAGCTGCGGATTTGATAATGAAAACCTTGAGCGTCATACAAAGGAAACACCTGCAGTTTACAAACAGCTAAAGGAAATCTCCCACGAAAAACATCTTGTAATCTCAGGAACACTACCGGAAAGATCAAGGAAAGGTATTTATAACAAAGCCTTTGTGATAGATAACGGTGAAATAGTTTACAAACAGGCAAAGGTAAAGCTTTTTAGACCAACAGGAGAACACAGGTATTACAGAGCAGGCAGAAATTTTGACGTTACAGAAAGCTCAAACGGAAATCTGGGGATAATGATATGTTTCGAGCTCAGGTTTCCAAATATCTCATACACCCTCAGGAAAAAAGGGGTTGAAATAATACTTGTTCCTTCCCAGTGGGGAAAGCCGAGGAAAATGCATCTTGAGATCTTATCAAAGGCAAGGGCTATTGAGGATCAATCATTCGTAATAGTAAGCAACACAACAGGAAAAATAGGGGACATTGAGTATGCAGGAAGCTCAGGAATTTACGATCCATGGGGGGAAACCCTTGCATTTATAGACGAGGAAGAGGGAATAATAAAAGCTGACATAAACCTTAATGATGTCTACAGGATCAGGAAAAAAATAAAAATGGACATATAGGAGGAATAGTTTGGATTACAGGAAAAGACTAAAACAGATGATTAATGAAAGGGCTTTAAAAATTTCTGACAAACCGGTGTTCAAACTTTCATCAGGAAAGATGAGCAGATATTACATGGATCTTAGAACAATCACCCTTGATCCTGAAGGGGGGTACATAATAGGTAATCTCATTTTTGAAATGATAAAAGACAAAAATCCAG
>JALVEY010000041.1 GCA_027030485.1 Persephonella sp. | reverse complement strand
TTTGAGATGAAAATAGTCCCGAAGTTCCATTCCAGCGACTTTACAAAAACGACAGATGAGGATCTGACAGATCTTGCAGAGGCTTTGTTTATCGCTGTCAGAAAACTTTCAAAACTTTTTGAAAATCCCCCTTTTAATATGATACTTCACACATCTCCTCCCTTTAGAGAAATCCCTTGGGATCCTGATTATTTTTATAATATTAATAAATTTTTTCACTGGCATATAGAGATACTTCCCAGAATGGCGATACATGCAGGGTTTGAACTTGGAACAGAATTTTTTATAAATCCAACACCCCCTGAGGATGCTGCAAAATACCTCAGGGAAAAAAAGATAGAGGAGGGATAGTATGAGGAAAGTAGTAGTTTCGTTTTCAGTTGCTTCAGCAGTTTTTGGCTTTACCTTTGCGGGGGGAGCCGGTAGCTGGAGTTATCACGGAAACACAGGTCCAGAACACTGGGGAGACCTGAAAGATGAATACATTATGTGCAAAATTGGTAAAAACCAGTCCCCAGTTGACATCAGCCGTATTGTTGAGGCAGATCTTGAAGATATCAAAATCAATTACAAACCTGGTGCTTATTCTCTGGTTAACAACGGACACACAATCAAAGTGTCTTACGAAAGCGGGAGCTACATTGTAGTTGATGGGGTGAAATTTGAGCTTAAACAGTTTCACTTCCACGCCCCAAGCGAGCATAAAATTAAAGGAAAACTTTATCCGTTCGAAGCCCATTTTGTACATGCTGATAAAGATGGAAATCTTGCGGTAATAGGTGTAGTTTTCAAAGAAGGAAAGAAAAACCCTGTTATTGAAAAACTGTGGAAAAACCTTCCTTCAAAAGTTGGAGAGAAAGTAAAGCTTGCCCATAAAATAAACGCCTATGATCTTCTTCCAAGTAAGAAAAAATATTTCAGATACTCAGGATCGCTTACAACTCCACCATGCTCTGAAGGGGTAAGATGGTTAGTTATGATCAAAGAAATGGAAATGTCAAAAGAGCAGATACAAAAGTTTAGAAAGCTAATGGGCGGGGATACAAACAGACCTGTTCAACCTCTTAATGCAAGAATGATAATGATTCAAGACTAATTATCATAAAGCCCCTTTTTGGGGCTTTCCCCATGTATCTAAAAATCAGTTATAATCTATAAAAACGAAAAATATTAAGGTGGTTTTATGAAAGAAAAACTGATAGATATGTTTCAGCTTCAGGAAGAGCTGAACAGGAAGATAAACGATAACTGGAAACAGATAAGATCAAAAGAAGATTTTGCAAGGGCTGCATGGATAGAGTGTGCTGAGCTTGTGGACAGTCTCCCGTGGAAGTGGTGGAAGAAACAACAGCCTGATATGGAAAATGTTCAGATTGAGGTGGTTGATATATGGCATTTTGTAATGTCTTACATACTTCTTGATTATGAAGATATAGGTAAAGCTGTTGAAAGTGAGCCTGTTAGTCTTTTTATAAGGGGGTTAAATGAGGACTTTAGGGAATTAAACATCAAAGGTGAGTATATAAACCATTATCTTGGAGAAACAGACAGGTATAAAAAGATTATTTTCCTTGCAGAGAGGGTTGCAGAGGGATTTTTGAAACAGGATCTGAATGAGGGGGTATTTTTTTTCGGACTTCTGGTTAGAAACACTATATCCTTTGAACACCTTTACCTGCTATATACCGGAAAAAACATTCTCAACCATATAAGACAGGAAAAAGGTTATAATTCTGGAGAGTACAAAAAGGTTATAAACGGAATGGAAGATAACCGGTATCTTTTTGAGTTAGTCAAAAGCGTAAAAAATAAAAAAGACCTTGAAGAAAAAATAAGAAAAACATTTGAGACTATTCATAGTTAGGAGGACAAAATGGATCCCACAGGAGCTATATGGATAAATCAGTTATTCTGGCTGATATTTTTACTTCTTTTAGTATTGCCTATGATAAAAGCCCAGACACTTGAGTGGAGCAGGGAAAGACTTATTAGAGCCATAGAAGAAAAAAGAAAATCCCGTGTAATCACGATGATACACAGACAGGAAACCCGTTCATTTTTAGGTTTTTTTATGATGAGGTTTATTACAATTGAGGATTCTGAACAGGTTTTAAGAGCTATCAGAATGACGCCAAAGGATCTACCTATAGATTTCATAGTCCATACTCCCGGTGGACTTGCCCTTGCTGCCACCCAGATAGCACAGGCACTTGCAGACCACAAAGCTCCGGTCAGGGTGATCGTTCCCCATTATGCCATGTCAGGTGGAACGCTGATAGCACTTGCAGCAGATGAGATAATAATGGACGAACATGCTGTTTTAGGTCCGGTAGATCCTCAGCTTGGGCAGGAACCGGCAGCATCAATAGTAAAGATCAAGGAACTAAAAAAACCTGAAGAGATTGATGATTCCACATGGATCAAGATTGATGTAAGTGAAAAAGCCTTAAAACAGATGTTTGAAAATGTTAAAACTCTTTTGCTGAAAAAAGGTTATACAGAAGAGGTTGCAAACAAAGTAGCTGAGGAACTTTCAACAGGAAAATACACCCATGATTATCCTCTAACTGTGGATCATATACAGTCTCTTGGACTGAAAGTTTCAACAGAAGTTCCTGAAGAAGTATATGCTTTAATGGATCTTTATCCACAGCCTGCAGGAACACCTTCAGTTCAGTATATACCTGTTCCTTACCAGAGACCGGGCAACAGCCAGCCGACAGGTAGTAAAAATTGAATGATTTCAGGAAGAAATTATTACTTATAAAAATCAGAGATACATTTTTAACAGGTTTATTTGTTTTTATACCAATTGCCATAACAATATGGATCGTCGTCTGGCTTTTGTCTTTTGTTAACAATCTTGTTCTTCCATATTTAAGGTATTTACTACCCATTCCGAATATTCCCGGTGTGGGAATACTTATAACAATTCTTCTTGTATTTATCACAGGATTGATCGCACAGAACTACTTCGGCAAAAAACTGATCTCTTTATGGGACAGCTTAATAAACAGAATTCCTCTTGTCAGATCAATATACATAGCCACAAAACAGCTTATGGAAAACCTTTTTAATTCTAAAGGTAAAGGAAAGTTTAAAGAATCCGTTCTTGTTGAGTTTCCAAGAAAGGGAATGTTATCAATCGGGTTTGTTGCTAACAAAATTCAGATTGATGGAAAAACTTACTACCTCGTTTACATTCCAACCGCTCCCAACCCAACTTCAGGGTATACAATTTTTGTTGATGAGAGTGAGGTCAAACATACAGACCTGACAGTTGAAGAGGCTACAAAAATAATCCTTTCTGGAGGTCTTGTCTCAAAAGATAAGATCAAACCTCTGTAAGGGGGTGTGGGGCAAAACCATGTTTTTTTCTGTATATACTGACTGTGTTTAAAAGTAGAGAGGCAACTGTCATAGGACCTACTCCCCCGGGAACAGGAGTGATAGCATGTACTTTTTCTTTTAATCCTTCAAAATCTGTATCTCCCACAAGCTTTCCACTTTCAAGCCTGTTTATACCAACGTCAACAACAACAGCTCCATCTTTTACCATGTCTGGAGTTATCAGATTTGGTTTTCCAACTGCAACTATAAGAATTTCAGCTCTTTTAGTGTAAGAAGAAAGATCCTTAGTGTTGATGTGACATATAGAAACAGGGGCTTCTTCATTTTTTAAGAAAAGCAACCCCATCGGTTTTCCAACGATATTGCTTGCACCAACAATAACAACATCTTTTTTGAATGTTGGAATTTTGTAATGTTTCAGCATTATCCAGATACCCAGAGGAGTACACGGAATAATACCGTCACTTTTTCCTGTTGCTAACTTTCCAACATTCTCAGGGTGAAATCCATCAACATCTTTGTGGGGATTTATCGCCTCAATAATCTCCTGCGTGTTTATATGTGATGGTAATGGAAGCTGAACAAGAATACCGTCTATATCATCATCACCGTTAAACTTTCCGATCAGTTCAAGAAGTTCAACCTGTGTAGTATTTTCAGGCAGTTT
>JALVEY010000040.1 GCA_027030485.1 Persephonella sp. | reverse complement strand
GTGAGGTTGATCAGCTCTGGATAAGCATACCTTTTGCAAAGGGAAGAAGGCAGTAGATGGTTAGAAAACTTCCTCAAGATAGGCTGACGGTGGCTCTGCCTAAAGGGAGGCTTTTTGATCAGGTGATTTCAATTTTTGCCTCTGCAGGGATAATTGAAAACCTGATAAAACAGGATTCCAGAAAGCTTATTTTACAGGTGGATAAATTCAATTTTTTACTGGTTAGGGCTAAAGATGTTCCGGTTTATGTAGAATACGGTGTTGCAGATATAGGGGTTGCAGGTGACGATCTTCTGTTTGAAACAAAACCGGATGTGTATATACCTGTTGATCTTGGTGTAGGTGCATGCACAATAATGGTTGCTGGACTTCCTGAAGACAGGAATAAATATTTTTCTAATCCAACATCATTAAAAGTGGCAACTAAATATCCTAATATTGCAAGAGATTTTTTTGGAAAAAAAGGGGTAAAAGTACAGATTATAGAGCTTTACGGTTCAATAGAGCTTGCTCCACTGGTTGGACTTGCAGATTTTATTGTAGATATTGTTGAAACAGGAAGAACTCTCAGGGAAAACGGACTTGTGGTATTAGAAGAGATAAGCCCTTCTTCTGCAAAACTTATTGTTAACAGGGCAAGTTATAAAACAAAGAGCGAAGAGGTTATGCCTTTAATAGAAAAACTTGAAAACACTCTTGTTAAGGGGTAAAAAGATGGGACACCACCATGAGAAGCATATAGCTGTTATACTTGCAGCAGGCAAAGGAACAAGATTTAGATCAAAAAAACCTAAAGTGGTACATAAAATACTCGGAAAGCCTATGATACATTATGTATCCCTTGCAGTTAGATGGAGTAATCCTGACAGGATGATATATGTTGTAGGACATGAAAAACAACAGGTTATAAAAGCTATAAACTGCCTTAACTGTGTTTATGTTGAACAGGAGGAACAACTTGGTACAGGACATGCAGTTGCTACAGCAAAGCCTTACTGGGAAAATTTTGATGGTATAGTTCTGATTGTTAACGGGGATCTTCCTCTTGTTGAGGGTGAAACACTGAAAAATGCTGTCAAATATATGGAAGCTCTTATGAAATTTGAAGGAGCACCTGCAGAGGGTGGACAGGATTTCAGGAATGAAGATGTGGCAGGTGTTGTAATCACCACCAAAGTTCCAAATCCCTTAGGCTACGGCAGAGTAGTAAAAGATAAAAACCACAAAATAATAAAGATAGTTGAGGAAAAGGACGCAACCTATCAGGAGCAGCAGATTGATGAGATCAACACAGGTATTTACCTGTTTTATGCACCTTATCTGAATCAGGTTATAGATAGGCTTGAAAACAACAACGCACAGAAAGAGTATTATCTTACAGATGTGATTGAACTTCTTAATCAGATGGGTAAAGATGTTTATGCTCTTATGGTTCCAGACTACACTCAGTTTATAGGGGTTAACGACAGGTGGGATCTTGCAAAAGCCGAAAATATACTGAGAATGAAATATCTTCAGTTCTGGTCTTATGCGGGAGCTACATTCCACAACCCTGAGACTGTTTATATTGAGTTTGATGTTGAGCTATCACCAGATGTTGAGATATTTCAGGGAGTTTCTCTTAAAGGAAAAACATCTATAGGGGAGGACACGGTAATTGAAGAAAACTGCAGTGTGATAAACTCCAAAATAGGAAAAAATGTGAAAATCCTTAAAGGCTCTATAATTGAGGATTCTGTTATTGAGGATAATTCTGTCATAGGACCTTACGCAAGAATAAGAAATAATTCTGTAATAAAAGAAAATGCCCAGATAGGGAATTTTGTTGAGGTAAAAAACTCGGTTGTTGGAGAAAATACAGCAGCGAAACATCTTGCTTATCTTGGTGATGCCCAGATAGGAAAAAATGTTAATATCGGAGCGGGAACAATAACATGTAATTATGATGGATTTAAAAAACATAAAACCGTTATCAAAGATAAAGCATTTATAGGAAGTGATACAATGCTTGTTGCACCTGTAACAATAGGAGAGGAAGCAATAACAGGATCGGGTTCTGTTATAACAAAAGATATACCAGATAAAGCACTTGGCATTGAAAGATCCCAGCTTAGAATAATTGAAAATTACGCTGATAAAAGAAGGAAAAATGATGATTAGGGTAATAACATCTTTTTTAATATTTTTCAGTTTTTTATATGCTTCAGATAAAGATTTGAAACTTTTTGATAAGATAATTATTGTTGTTAACGGTCAGCCTGTCTTACAGTCCGAACTTGATATGGCGATGCAATGGTTTGGAATTAATAATAAGAAAGAAGCTGCAAAAAAACTTATAGATCAGATACTTGTTGCACAGGAAGCTGAAAAATTAGGAATAAGGGTTGATCCAAAAGAAATAGATGATGCTATTCTCAGAATAGCTAAAGCTAATAAATTGGAGAGTGTTGAACAGTTTAAAAATAAGCTAATAGAGCAAGGGCTATCATTTACAGAGTTCAAAGATCTTATAAAAAGAGAACTTCTTATCAGGAGGTACATACAGATTCATTTAAGAAGAGCCCTTTTTGGAGGAATAAAGGAAGGAAAACAGGTAAAAACGAGGAAGGTTAGAATAATATTTTTATCTACATCTAATAAAGATTTTAAAGAAAAATATGACTATCTGCTGAAAAATCTCAATGCAGATAACTTTCCTGAACTTGCAAAAAAATATTCTGATGATCCAATAACCGCAGAAAAAGGAGGTCTTTTAGGGGAAGTTCAAAAAGGGGATCTTATACCAAAATTAGATCAGCAGATATGGAAGAAAAAGATCAGAGAAATATTTGAAGTTCCTGTAAAAAACGGTGTTTACTTTGTTATAGTTGAGGCAGAAAAAGAAAAAGTGCTGAATCAGGATCTTTCTGGAGAAGAGATAGCCCAGAGACTTAAAAATGAGTACCAGATACAGCTTAACAAACTAAGGGAAAAAGCGATTATAGAATATCTGGACAAATCTCTTGAGTAGAGGGGTACAGTGATAAAACAGTTAATAAAAAAGATAACTTCCAATACAGATCTTACAAAAGAAGAGACAGAAATGCTTTTTGATTTTTTAATGAAAGGAGAGGCCACTGATGCCCAGATAGGTGCTATTCTCGTAGGTCTAAAGATGAAAGGAGAAACTGTTGAAGAAATAGCAGCAGCTGCATCTGTTATGAAAAGGGAGTCTGTTAAACTTCCTGTTTCAGATAGATCAAAACTTGTGGACACCTGCGGGACAGGTGGCGACAAAGTAAACACATTTAATGTTTCTACAATAACAGCATTTGTTGTTGCAGGTGCAGGTGCAAAAGTGGCAAAACATGGAAACAGGTCTGTATCCTCAAAATGTGGAAGTGCAGACATAATGGAAGCCCTTGGAGTAAACATTCAGATGTCTCCTGAGAAAGCTGCAGAAGCTATTGAAAAAATCGGACTGGCATTTTTATTTGCACCTATATACCATCCTGCTATGAAAAATGTAATAAAGCAGCGAAGAGAGATAGGGATAAGAACTATATTTAACATACTTGGGCCACTTTCAAATCCTGCAGATGCAAAATTTCAGCTTATGGGAGTATACGATCTTAACCTTGTTGAGCCTCTTACAAAAGTGTTGCCACAGCTTGGTGTAAAAAGAGCATTTGTTGTCCATGGCATGGAAGGTCTTGATGAAGTATCTATAACAAACGAAACACTTGTTGGAGAATTAGATGATAAGGATATATATATATACAAAATAAAACCTGAAGATTTTGGCCTTAAAAGAGCATCCCTTTCAGATATACAGGGAGGAGATCTTGAGTACAACCTAAAAGTAGCCCTTTCTATTCTTGAAGGTAAAGACTACTCTCCAAAAACGGATTTTGTAGCCTTGAATGCGGCATTTGCTCTTAAAGTTTCCGGAATTGTTGAAGATATAAAGGAAGGAATTGAACTTGCAAAAGAAACAATTTATTCTAAAAAAGCTTTTAAAGTTCTCCAAAGATTAAGGGAATTCAATTAAGGAGGAGTAAGATGGAGCTTATTATCAGTGTAATACTTGCATTTACCTTTCTGGTATTGATGATTATTATGTTTATATTAGGTTATAAGGAGGCATTAAAAGCAAAAGTAGAAGACCCTTTTGTATATCAGAACTATATGATTGGAGAAGGATGGGAAAAAGATACTTTTGTGGAGTATGAAAAAATAATTGATATATTAGGAAGAGAACCATCAGATGAAGAGATGAAAATTTTTCTTGATCTTGTTGAAGAGGGATACCATGGGGATGTTTTACTTAAAAAGTTTTTGGAAAAAGTAAATAAAAGTAAACATCATTAAAGGAGGGAATAGATGACCTGTAAGGAACTTGACGGAAAACTCGCTTTTATAACCGGAGGAAGCAGAGGAATAGGAAGAGCTATAGCACTAAAGTTAGCTGAGATGGGAGCTGATGTGATAATTAACTATTACAAAAATAAAGAAAAGGCTGAAGAAACTGTTAAGGAAATAGAAGAGAAGGGAGTTAAGGGGTATGCGATTCAGGGAGATTTTGGAAATAAAGAGGACATAGACAGGGTTTTTAATGAAATAAAAGAAAAATTTGGTTATCTTGATATTTTTGTCAGCAATGCTGTTGCTTCAGGAAGGGAGGTTGTTGGAGGATTTGCTCCATTTTTAAGGCTGAAAGAGAGAGGAACAAGGAGAATATTTGATATTACTGTTATGGGTTTTATCTGGAGTGTTCAGAAAGCTGTTCCATTAATGGAAGATAGAGAAGGAAAAATAATAGCTATATCTTCCACAGGTACAAGGGATTACATGCCCAATTACGCTATACACGGTGCTGCAAAGTCTGCCCTTGAGGCTCTCGTCAGATATGCTGCTGTTGAATTGGGAGAAAAAGGGATTAATGTAAATACAGTATCTGGCGGTCCTATAGATACAGAAGCCATACAGCTTTTCCCAAATTACGAAGAAGTAAAAGAAGGAACTGTAAAGCTTACTCCTTTAGGCAGAATGGGTATGCCTGAGGATATTGCTGGTGTTGTTGGATTTCTTTGCACACCGGATGCAAAATGGATACAGGGTCAGACCATAGTTGTTGATGGAGGACTTTCTCTCGTTAGGGGGCGCTAATTTTCCAAAGCTCCCTTTTTCATCATACTTGATAAATGTCCAAAAAACATAGAAACTTCATTTACCATATTGAATATTTCCACATTTATAGACTTTAGTTTCTCAGGTTTTTCTATAAACTCATCAAACTCAAGGAGCAGTTCCCCAAGAGCATCAATTATATGTCTTTTGTCAAACATTAGATTCTCAAGGAAAACAGGAATAACAGGCTCAACAGAGGGAAAAGTAAACATTACCCAAGCTATCGTTTCAGATGAAACGATTGATATTGTTCTTAAAGTGTCTTTATCATTTATTTCATTTGAAAGTTTGATGAGATTTGTGGTTTTTTTAAGACTGTTGGAAAATTTGTCAAATATATAAATACTGTCCTGAATACTTAAATTTTCTTTGCCCAAAATTTTTTCTATTTTTAGCCTATTATCAACAACATAATTCTCAAGATCTCCTATTAAGTAATGTATATAAACGCTATTTTTCTCCATTTAATCCTTTGTTAAATATTTACTTATCATATTTCTTATTTTAAGCATTGTCTTTGTATGTATCTGGGAAATTCTTGATTCTGTCAATCCAAGTATTTCTCCTATCTCTTTCATTGATAGTTCTTCGTAATAGTAAAGTGTTATAACAAGTCTTTCCCTTTCTTTTAGCTTAGAAATTATATCAGAAATTATTCTTTTCAATTCTTCTTCTTCAACATGTTTGTCTGGTGTATCGTCATTTATTGATAAAATCTGCCAAAGACTTGTTGTGCTGTCTTCATCAATTCCTACTTTTGTGTCTATTGATATAAGACTGCTGTTTGAGATTTTTTCAGCATACTTCATGTATTCCTCAACATCCATACCTAAATATTCTGCTATTTCCTCAGGGGTTGCTTCTCTTCCCAATTTTTGCTCAACCTCAAGAATTGCAGTTTCTATATGTCTTGCTTTTTGTCTTATATTTCTTGGAACCCAGTCAAGCTTTCTTAAACTATCTATTATATGTCCTCTAATCCTTATCTCTGCATATGTTGATAGTTTTACACCTTTTTCCGGATCATATTTGTTTATGGCATCAATAAGCCCTAAGACCCCTGTGTTTATAAGATCTTCTTCTGTTACGGTAGGAGGAAGATTTTCCTGTTTTATTGACTGGACGATATACTGAATTTTAGGTAAAAACTCCATTATTATTTCGTTTCTCTCTCTGTTAGACACCTTCATCTTTTCTCCTCCTTACTCTACCTTTAGATTTTTTAAGTTTTTGATAAATCTATTCCAGAAACCATCTTTCCTCTTTACCGTTTTTCCTTCAACTATATACCTTGCTATAGACTCAACATCTTTGCTGTAAGCTGATTTTGGATTAACAGCTGATAAAACATACCTGTCTTTCACCGATTCAGATAGTTTTTTGTCTTTTCTTAGAGCTCCGTAGTATTTTATGGTTTTTCCTGTGAACTCTTTCAGAATATTATTCATACCTTTGTATATCTTTTCAGCCTCATATTCATCTTCAACGAGATTAACAACAAGTCCCAATTCCATGTTTTCTGGTTTGTAATTCAGAAGAATTCTTGAAATTGCGTAAGAATCTGCTAAAGCGGTTGGGTCTGAGGTTGTTATCACTATTGTTTTGTCTGAAGCCAAACAGAAATTTATAACGCTCTCAGATATTCCTGCAGATGTATCTATAAGCATAATATCAAATTTGTAGTAGATTTCCTGAAGAGAGTTTAGTATCTGGATCTGTTTTTCTTTTGGAAGGTTGGCAAGTTCCTCAAAGCCTGAAGATGCAGGTATAAACTTTATGCCGTACTTAGATTCCCATATTATCTCATTTATGTTTTTTTCGCCTGATAACAGATGAAGAAGGTTGTACTTTGGCCTTTCCCCAAGAATTATATCAACATTTGCTAAAGCAAGATCTGCATCAAGTATTAAAACTGTTTTACCTAATTTCTGAAGATGATACGCAAGATTTACTGTAAAACTTGTTTTTCCTACTCCTCCCTTACCTGATGTTATGGATATAACCTGAAAATCAAAAGGTTTTAACTTCTTTGCCATGTCTCTTAAGATTTCTGCCTGATCTTTCATCTGCCTCTCTCCTCAAAAATTCCGTTCAGAACCTGATAGGATTCAACAATGTCCTTAGGAACATTCAGACCATTTGTTATGTAGCTTATTTTGTAGTCGTAGTTTGTCAGAACAAAATAAAGGGGTATTCTGTTTTCAAGCTCATCTAATTTTGTAAGTATAAGGTGGTGTATCTTAAATTTGCTGAAGTACCTTATATCCCTGTCAATCAGATTTTCTTTCTTTGTCAGGGGTATAGTGAGTATGTTTTCTGCGTCTGAGCTTGATGTAATAAATGTTAGTATCTTTTCCACCTCTGTAAGATCTTTTATATTTCCCGGGGTGTCAAAAAGTATATGCTCAAACTCGTCAAAAGAGTCCTTGTACATTATCAGATCTTTTTCATCTTTTATCATAAAGAAGGGTATCTGCATTATTTCTGCAAACTTTTTGAGGCTTTCTGATCCGCCGATTTTGTAAAAATCAAAGGAGGCAACGGCTATTTTTTTGTCCCTGTTGAATTTAAGTATCGCAGCAAGTTTTGCTATTGTTGTACTTTTTCCTGATGATATGTTGCCTAAAACATTGATGTACCTTTTGGTAAGGGGATTTGTCTCAATTTTTGTAAGAATGTCAACGCTGTTGATTTTTTCAATGATAGGCAGATAGTTCCTGTGTATTTCCTCCTGAATCTCATTTAGCAGACTGTCATTTATCTTTGAATCTTTTATTCTTATCAGCAGGTTTATCAGCTTTTCTAAATTTTTGATGTCCTCATTTTTGCTGAACTTTTTCTTGAAAGTTTCAAACAGTTTATCTTCTTTTTTTGGTGTTTTTTTCTCAGGAGATGCAGCTAAAATCTCAAATTTACCGTCAGCCTCTTTGACAGATAGAATTATAGCGTTTTCTCCTAACTCTTCCCTTATTAACACCCACCCTTTCTGAAGATTTTCTACTGTGTACTTTTTCATTTTCATTTTTTTCCCTCGCAAAAAATTATTAGCAATTGATGTGCCAATTTATTAGTTCTTGAAAAATAAAGAACATAAAGACTATGAATATAAAATGTGCAAATTTTTTTCTGCACTAATAAAAATAAATAATTGCTATTGCTACAGAGTAGTTCTTTTCGTGAGATATGGAAAGTGTATATTTTACGCGGTTTAGATTAGATTTGACATTTTCATCAGGAGGGTGCAGCAAAATTTCTGCAGGCTTTCCTGCAAAGCCTTTTATTTCTATAGATTTAAGGGGAATGTTTTTTTGGAAAGCCTGATAAAATGCCTTTATAAATGCCTCTTTTGCTGCAAACCTTGCAGAAAAACATGAGACATATTCAGCTTTACCATAGCAGTATTTTATCTCATTTTCTGTAAAAATTCTATTTAGAAATCTGTTTCCAAATTTTTTAATTGCTTTTTCTATTCTTTTATTTTCAACTATATCAATGCCTGTGTATATAAGCATCTATTACTTCCTCTGCTATCTTTTCTGGATTTTTGCTGTCTGTTTTTATATGTATGTTAGCCATTTTATAGACAGGTTTTCTTTTTTCATAAAGTTTTTTGATGTTTTCGTAAGGCTGGTTTAATAAGGGTCTGTTTTTGTCTCCTTCGCATCTTTTAATTATCTCATCAAGGGATACATCTAACCAGACAACAAAACCTGTTTTTTTCATCAGATCCATATTTTCCCTGTCTGCTCCCAGACCTCCTCCTGTTGAGATCACAAGGTTTTCTCCTTTGGTCAGGTCTTTTATCTTTCTTCTTTCAAGCTCTCTGAAGTATTTTTCCCCTTTTTTTTTAAATATGTCTGATATTTTCATTTTTTCTTCTTCTTCTATCAACTGGTCAACATCAACAAAGTTCATATTCAGCTTTTCTGCCAGTATCCTGCCTACTGTTGATTTCCCGCTTCCCATAAAGCCGACAAGGTATATATTTTTCAATTAAAGCCCCCTATTTTCAGAATAAAAAATGCAGAGGCAAAAAGAAGAATTCCGCTAATAAAGGAGTATATTATTGATCTTATGGGGCATACCTTATAAAGATATTTATTAATAAATATGTTTGAAATAAAACCTATAAGAAAAAGGGCAATAAATATAAGAAAATAGAACTGGGAGAGGATCTTTTCATTTATTAGACTTCCCCCCATGATAAAAACGAAAAGGTATACAAAAGCACCGCTCAAAAATATTACAATTTTTTTCAGGGTCTCCATAAATGAATTTTAACATAAGGGGTAAGAAATGAGAATCACAGTCAGGGTAAAGCCTAACGCAAAAAAAGATGAGATCAAAAAAATAGATACAGATTATTATGAGGTAAGGGTTACAGCCATTCCTGAAAAGGGAAAAGCCAACAAAAAGGTTGTTCAGGTGCTGTCAAAACATTTTAAAATTCCAAAATCAAAAATAAGGCTTATAAGAGGAGAAACATCAAGGGAAAAGGTTTTTGAGCTTTTAGATGATTAGCATCGCATCACCGTAAGAAAAAAATCTGTATTTTTTTTCAACAGCTTCTTTGTAGGCTTCCATTATAAAATCCCTTCCGGCAAATGCAGAGACAAGAAGTATAAGGGTTGATTTTGGCAGGTGAAAGTTTGTTATCAGGGCATCAACCATCTTAAAGCTGTAAGGAGGGTATATAAATATATCGCTGAAACCTTCTTTACGACCTGTCTGGGCGTAAGTTTCAAGGGTTCTAACAACTGTTGTTCCAACGGCTATAACCTTTTTGCCTTTTTGTTTTGTTTCTTTTATTGCCTGCAGTGTTTCATCAGGGATCTGGTAAAACTCCTCATGCATTTTGTGTTTTGTGATGTCTTCAGTTTTTATCGGTCTGAATGTTCCAAGCCCAACATGGAGGGTGCAGAAGGCTTTTTTTACACCTTTTTTTTCAAGTTTTTCAAGAAGTTTTTTTGTAAAATGCAGCCCTGCTGTTGGTGAAGCAACAGCACCCTGTTTTCTTGCGAACACTGTCTGGTAAAGCTCTTTATCTTTTTCTTCATCTTCCCTTTCTATGTAAGGTGGCAGTGGAATGTGTCCGTATTTTTCTAAGAGCCTGTCAATATCATCTCCAATAAGTTCAACCTTCGCCTTTCCTTCTTCCTGTTTTTCAAGGAGTTTTACCCTGAAGTCTTCACCTATAATTACTTCCTGACCTTTTTTCAGCCTTTTTATGTTTTTTATGAGGGCTTCCCATTTTTTTTCTGTGTAAGGTCTTAAAAGAAAAACCTCTATCTTTGCACCTGTTTTTTTCTTCCCTATTAGTCTTGCAGGAATAACCTTTGTGTCATTTAGAACAAGTAAGTCTCCTTCTTCAAGGTATTCCCCTATTTCTCTAAACACTCTGTGCTCAATCTTTTTGGTTTTTCTGTCCAAAACCATAAGCCTACAGGAATCTCTCGGCTCAACAGGATATTTTGCGATAAGCTCTTTTGGAAGGTTGTAATCGTAATCTGACAGCTTTATCATTTTGAGATCTTTGAAAGGAGAATAAATATAAGTGATAGAACAACGCTTATTAATATTGATGTTGCAAGTGGGAAATAAAAAACAAAGTTATCCCTTTTTATGTATATGTCCCCCGGAAGTTTTCCAAGTCCGAAGGGGAGTTTTTCAAAAAATGTGATCAGTAAACCAACCAGAACTATAAAAAGCCCTATCAATATTAGAGTTTTTCCTATTCCTTCCATCTTTCCCTTTTTAATTTTTTTACAAAAATTATACCTGTGTTTTGTTTAATCAACATTAAAACCCATTTTATTTTTTTTGTTGATTATCTCTTTTAATCTTTTTGTGTTCTGTTTGATGTTTTCGTCTTTAAAAACTGCCGAGACTACAGCTACATTTTCACAGCCTGTATCCAGAACAGACTGTATGTTTTGCTCATTGATACCTCCTACAGCAACAACAGGCTGGATAGATAGCTCAACAGCTTTTTTCAGTTGATCCAGTCCGGAAACCTTTGCATCTTTTTTAGTTTCTGTTGGAAAAATACTTCCAAACCCTATGTAATCAACAGGCAGTCTGTTAGCTTCCTCAACCTGCTTAAGGTTTTTTGTTGAAAGCCCAACAATCTTATCAAAACCGATAAGCCTTCTGACAACCTCCACATCAAGATCCTCCTGACCTACATGAACCCCATCAGCATCAACAGATAAAGCTATATCCACCCTGTCATTTATTATCAGAGGTTTGTTGTATTTACCGCATAATTTTTTTATCTGAACAGCTTCCTGATACATTTCTCTGGAAGATTTATTCTTTGCCCTGTACTGTATAACATCAGCTCCTCCTAAGATGGCTTCCTCAACAGCCTTTACTATATCTTTTCCCTCAAGGAGTTTTTCATCTGTTATCACGTATAAGGACAGCTTAAGATTTTTTCCCATTTATATACCTGCTATCAGATTTTTTACCTTTTCTTCTATTTTATCCCTTATTTCTCTGAAAACTTTCAGTTTTTCTTCTTCTGTTCCCTCTGCCTTCGCAGGATCAGGAAGTCCCCAGTGTATTGTTTTTGCCCCTACTACTACCGGACAGTTCTCGGCAGCATCTCCACACAGTGTTATAACATAATCAAGCTCATTTAATGGTATCTCCTTTAAGGATTTTGATCTGTTTTTTGATATATCTATACCTTTTTCTGCCATGACCTTAAATGCAAGTGGGTGGACATAACCTGAAGGGTCTGATCCTGCAGAATAAACCTCTATATCTTTTCCAAATTTTTTGGCATAATATTTTCCAAAGCCTTCAGCCATCTGGCTTCTTGCAGAGTTTCCCGTGCATATAAAGCCTATTTTTATTGCCATTTTATATCCTGCATGAATTTATGTTTTAGGTAGAAATTTTGCTCATTATTAAAGTAGCCACAGCCCTAAAAACAGGATTTTTTTAAAATCCATAAATGTAACCTTTGCTTTTGTTTTTCAATCATACAGTCGCATTTTCCGGTCTGACAGTTTTCAACAACCTTTTTGACTTTTTCAGCATCTACCGTTTTGTCTACAACCTCAATAACAATCCCTTCTTATGTTGATCCAACCTATCTTTCATTCTTTTAATCATTATACATAGATTTTCAGCTGGTTAAATCAATAACCTAAATAAATGCTTATATCTTAGATATGTTTAAATAGGAGTTTAGGAATAAAGAAAGATTAAAGATTTGAGATATGAAAATGAATAAGGCTTTAGAACTTATTTTAAAGAATCAATTTAGTATGTATAACAGTTTTGCTTGCTCAACAATAGAAGTATGTATGCCTAAATTTATTCTTTTTAAAGTTGCATTCCAGAATGCAATGTATATACTTTATTGTATATTCACTTAGAGGTGATATGGTGTGAAAAGGACAAAAGTTTTTAGAAGTGGAAACTCGTTAGCTGTAAGACTGCCCAAAGGGTATCAAATAGATGCAGAAGAAGTTTACATCGCAAAACAGAACAACAAATTGATCATATTCCCTGAAAAAGAGAAATGGGATGTTCTATTTGAGATTTTAGAGGAACTGGAGGATACGGAAGCTAAAAACTTCCTAAAAAATAGAAACCAACCAACAGCTCAAGAAAGGGAATTATTTTAATGATTTATATGCTTGATACTAATATTTGCAGTTTTATTATCAGAGAAAAACCTGTTTTTGTAAAAGAAAAGTTAAAAACTATTAGTAAAGACAATGAAGTTGTCCTTTCAAGCATTGTGGCGTCAGAGCTTTTGTATGGGGCTTATAAAAAAGGCACTCAAAAGCTAATAACCACGGTTAAAACATTTATAGATTTTTTTGAGGTTTTACCGTTTGATTTAAGAGCGTCAGAAGAATACGGAAAATTAAGAGCTTATCTGGAAAAAAAGGGTAAAATCATCGGAGCTTATGATCTTCAAATAGCAGCCCATGCATTATCTTTAAATGCTGTTTTGGTTACCAACAACACGAAAGAGTTCTCAAGAATAGATGCTTTAAGAATAGAAAACTGGTTATAAACCAAACTAAAATGGATAATTGATTTTAGAAGGATTATCGGTTATTCTTTATAAAACGGTGTTTGAAAATCTGTTTGAGGTGTAGAGATGACAGGATACTTTGCCCTTGTTGTTTTTGGAATTCTTGCTTTTGTTATAGGAGCGGCACTTTTGCTTATAAACAGGCTTATTGCGCCAAGAGTTCCGGATCCTATGGAGGGATACACTTACGAATGTGGTGTTCCCCTTTACGATAAAACATCTCATCTTTCTCTTGAACAGAAGTACTATCTTCTTGGTCTGCTTCTGGTTCTGTTTGATCTTGAGGCAGCTTTTGTTCTTCCATGGGGTGCAATATTTAGAGAAGTTGCACAGATAAATGCAGGTCTGATATTTACTGAAATGTTTATATTCCTGTTTATTCTTATACTTGGATATATATATGCCTGGAAAAAAGGAGCGTTAAAATGGCAGTAAAACATAACAACGGGATAATATTAACCACTGTTGAGGAAGTTTTAAGCTGGGGAAGGAGAAACTCTTTATGGCCTGCATCTGTAGGTCTTGCCTGCTGTGCTATAGAGATGATGCATACAGCTGCATCAAGATTTGATACAGACAGGCTTGGGATTATATTCAGAGGTTCCCCAAGGCAGTCAGATGTCCTTATAGTTGCCGGAACAGTTGTAAACAAAGTTGCACCTATGCTTAAACTTATATACGACCAGATGCCTGATCCTAAATGGGTTATATCAATGGGAGGGTGTTCATCTGCAGGTGGACCTTTCCCAACATACGCAACACTTCAGGGAGTAGATAGAATTATTCCTGTTGATGTTTACGTCCCGGGTTGTCCTCCGACCCCGCAGGCGCTTTTGTGGGGGATTATGGAGCTTCAGAAGAAGATAAAAGCCAAAAAGGAAGGCAAAGTCTGGGAAGAGATACCTGTTAAAGAAGTTCCAACAGCATCACAACCTATTAAAGAAAAATCTCCACTTGGATTTTAATAAAGCTCCGTATGGAGCTTTCCCCTTTGAATATGAAAATTAAGGGGTATTATTTTGCAAATTTGGATTAGCAGTGAAGAGCTTGAGTCAGTAAAAAATCAGTTTGAAGGAATAAATGTTGAAGAGGGGGAAAATTTTACCAGTCTAACGGTTGATAAAAATTCTCTCCTTAACCTGCTTGTCTATCTAAAAAACAGTTTAGGATACAAGCATTTTATTGATCTTTTCTGTATTGATTATCCACTCCATAAGCCCAGATTTCAAGGGATTTATATTCTTTTTAATCCTGAAAAAAACAGAAGGGTTGCTGTGAAATGCTGGGCTGAAGAAGACTCTCTTCCCTCTGTCGTTCACATCTGGAAAGGGGCGAAATGGGCGGAGAGAGAGGCATGGGATATGTTTGGGGTTTCATTTGACGGTCATGAAAATCTTGTAAGAATGTTCCTCTGGGAAGGTTATAAATACCACCCGTTAAGAAAGGATTTTCCTCTTAAGGGTATAGAAGATACCTACCTTCCATCTTTAAATCTTAGACCTGATGAGATACCTGCCCACAACTACAACCCTTATCATACAAAAGTTCCAACCCTTGAGGATATTGAAAGAACCCAAAAATCAAGAATGGAAAAGAAAAACCAGATCGTTCTGAACTGGGGTCCTCTCCACCCGGGAACACACGGAACAATATGGTTTTTGTTTGATATGGAAGGAGAATATGTAAAAAACTGCGACATAATACTTGGTCAGCTACACAGAGGCGTTGAAAAAATAGCAGAAAATCTGACATATACCCAGTTCATTCCTTACACAGACAGAATGGATTATATCTCGGCTCTGTGTTCTCAGGTGGCTTATGTGAACGCTGTTGAAAAACTTCTTGGAATAGATCCACCTGAAAAAGCAAAATACATAAGAACCATGATGTGTGAACTTCAGAGAATAAACTCTCACCTTTTATGGCTTGGGACATTTGCCCTTGACCTTGGAGCTCTTACCATTTTCCTTTATGCTTTTAGAGAAAGGGAAAAGATTATGGATATTATTGAGGGCATTGCTGGTATAAGGCTTAACTCTTCATACATTAGAATTGGCGGTGTTGCGAAGGATCTTCCAGATGGTGCCCTTGATGTTATCTCACATTTTATAAAAGATTTTCCTGAAAAACTTGAAGAGTACGAAACAATACTGACAAAAAACAGAGTATGGCTGAAAAGAAATGTTGATGTTGGTATTATAAAAAAAGATGATGTTTACAGCTACGGTCTAACAGGGGTTGTTGCAAGATCAGCGGGGATTCCTTACGATATCAGAATGGTACAGCCTACAGATGCTTATGATAAGGTAGATTTTGAAATTCCACTTGGTAAGGTTGGTGATTGCTATGACAGGTATCTTTTAAGAATGGAGGAGATGAGACAGTCTTTGAGTATAATAGCCCAGTGTGTTGAAAAACTAAAAAACATGGAGGGGAAGGAATATATAGCCACAGATTACAGTAATGTTCTTCCAACCCTTGAGGAAGTCTTTAATTCTATTGAATCAATGGTAAAAGATTTTACACTCAGAGTTTATGGTGAAAAAACTACTGATGGAGAGGTATATCTTTCAGGGGAAAATCCACGGGGAGAACTTGGGTTTTATATAAATAGCAAAGGTGAAGGAAGACCTTACAGAATGAGAATTAGATCCGGAGCATTTTACAATCTTCAGATTTTCCCAGAGCTTATAAAGGGGAGAACAATAGCAGATGCTGTTGCCATACTTGGAAGCCTTGATCCTGTTGTAGGAGAAACGGACAGGTAATTTAACAAACAGTGTTTGATTTTTGTCATATATATGTTAATATTTTTTAGACCTGAGCCATAATAACAACACACGAGGTTAGGATGGAACTACTGGGAACTGTTGTTGTTTTGACGATAAAATCACTGATTTTTATTCTCGTTATGTTTCTTGGGGCAGCTTATCTTACCCTCCTTGAAAGAAAGTTCGCAGGACACGTACAACAGCGTCCCGGACCTCTCCATGTTGGTCCGCATGGTTTACTACAGCCTATCGCAGATGCCCTGAAAGTCTTAACTAAAGAAGATTTAGTACCTGACAGCGTTGATAAATTTCTTTTTTATCTCGCCTCCCTGATGGCTTTTGTCCCTGCTATTATGATACTTGCTGTTGTTCCCTTTGGAGATCCTTTTACTGTTTTTGGTGTAGAGATAAAACCGTATATAACTGATCTTAATATTGGTGTACTTCTTGCTCTTGCTTTCGGCAGTATATCCCTTTACGGGGTTATATTTGCCGGCTGGGCGTCAAACTCTAAATATCCAATGATAGGTAGTTTAAGAAAAGCTGCTGTTTTAATAGGATATGAAGTTGCACTCGGTTTTGCTATGGTAGGTCCCATAATGATGGCAGGATCTTTCTCCCTTAGAGAAATAGTGGAAGCCCAGCAGAATATTTGGTTTATAATTCCGAACATTCTTGCGTTTGTAGTTATTATATTCTGTATTCTTGCGGAAACAGGAAGAACACCCTTTGATGTTCAGGAAGCTGAAGCTGAGCTTGTTGGAGGGTATATAACAGAATACACAGGAATGAAGTTTGGTCTTTTCCCCCTTGCAGAATGGTATATTGCCACGTTTGTTCTTTCGGCTATAACAGTTATTCTGTTTTTCGGTGGTTGGAATCCTCTACCTCTTATGGGATGGCTTCCTATACCTGCTATTGTCTGGTTTTTTGTAAAGGTTTTCCTTCTGTTTATGTTCTTCCTGTGGGTACACTGGACTTTACCGAGATACAGGGTTGATCAGATTACAGAGCTTGCATGGAAGGTGATGCTACCTCTTGCCCTTGCAAATATTCTTGTAGTCGCTATCTGGATAATGATATTTGGGTGATATGGTAAAAATAAAATATGTTGAAAGACAGAGGCTTACAAATAAGGAGTTGATTTTATTTCTGGATTTTTTAAAAGGGATGAGAGTAACAATAAAAAAACTTTTTAGAAAAACGATCACAACATACTATCCTTTTGAAAAAATAACCCCTCCAAAAAGGTTTAGGGGAACTCATGCCCACAGAGTAAAAAATGGAAATGAGCCTCCATCCTTTAAGGTTATTGAGAAGTTTATGGATATAAAAGAGGGAGAAAGCAGATGTGTTGCCTGTTATATGTGCCAGCAGGCATGCCCTGTTCCTGAGCTTTTCAAAATAGAGGCTGTCCAGACTTTAGATGGAAAAAAAAGGGTTGTCAGATTTGATATGAACTTGCTTAACTGTATGTACTGCGGACTATGTACAGAAGCATGTCCTGTTGATTGCCTTATAATGACAGACATATATGAGACAGCTTCCTATCACAGAGCAAGTTGTGTTACACATATGAAAGATATGTGTGAAAGGGCTGTAGATTTTGACAGAAGACGGTATGATGAACCTGATAGGATCTGGATAGATGATGAAGAAAGAAGTAAGTTATGGGGGCAAATTAAATGGAGTTAACAATAACAGCTTTTTGGGTTTTTTCTGCTCTTGCTGTTTTATCTGCCGTGGGGGTTGTATTTTTTAGAAACATCATTTATGCAGTACTTTCTTTAATATCCGCACTTGTGATGATTTCAGGCTTGTTTTTTGCTATGGGAGCTGAACTGATAGGTGCGCTTCAGATTATTATATATGCTGTGGCCATTGTTGTTTTTTATGTATTAGTTATATCAACCGTGCCAGAATTTAAGGGGAAAGCCTTTGAGTCAAAGTATATTTTGATTTCCCTTCCGGTAGGTTTTCTTATATTTCTGGAGCTTGCTTTTGTTTCCCTTTATGGTGCATGGAAATCTAATACAGGTATATTCACACCTGAAGTTATTAGCGAAGTTAGCAATGTAAAGGCCGTAGCGACAGTGTTGTTTACAAAATATTTATTTCCATTTGAGGTTGCATCATTAATTCTTTTGGTTGCAATGATCGGATCAATTATAATCGGGAAAAAAGATCATGTTATAGATGAGGAGGCTAAAAGCTGATGGTTCCTTATGAGTATTATGTAGCTTTGAGCGGACTTCTTATGGTTCTGGGTTTGATAGGTGTTGCTGTCAGAAGAAATATAATAGCTTTGCTTCTTTCGACAGAGCTAATGCTTAATGCTGTTAATATAGCTTTCGTTGCTTTTGATATGAAACTGGCAGATGTTAGTGGACAGGTTTTTGTGTTTTTTATTCTTACTATAGCAGCTGCTGAGGCTGCGGTTGGTCTTGGTTTAATTATGGCTATTTACAGACTCCGTAAGGATGTTGATACAGAAACACTAACAGAACTAAAGAATTAAGAGGAGAGAGATGGAGTATTTATGGATTATACCTTTTTCACCTCTGATAGCTTTTATAATTATAGGCTTGTTTGGATATAAATTTTTGAAAGAGCCTTTATCAGGTATTATAGCTGTTATTGCTGTTGCAATATCTGCTGTTGTCTCTATTATTGGTTTTATAAAAGTAGCTACAACAGGTGAGTATTACAACCTTAAGCTTTTCACATGGATGCCTATAGGTGATTATGAAATTTCGGTTAGTATTCTATGGGATCCTTTATCTGCCCTTATGACCTGTGTTGTTACAGTAATATCAACATTTATTTTTATATTTGCAACTGGATATATGAAAAATGAGCCATCCTACCCAAGGTTCTTTGCTTACCTTTCCTTATTTGTTTTTATGATGTTGATGCTTACCCTTTCTGATAATCTGGTTCAGCTTTTCTTTGGATGGGAAGGTGTTGGGCTGGCTTCTTATCTTCTAATAGGTTTTTATCATCATAAAAAATCGGCGGCAGATGCAGCCTTTGAGTCTTTTATAGTTAACAGAGTAGGGGACTGGCTTTTCTTAACTGGTCTGATACTGGCTTTTGTTACATTTGAAACCCTTGATTATATAGATATATTCAATAAAATCCCAGAAGCTGAGTACTGGGTAATAACAGCCATAGCTTTACTTCTTTTTGGTGGAGCTGTGGGTAAATCTGCACAGCTTGGACTCCATATATGGCTTCCAAACGCTATGGAAGGTCCAACGCCTGTTTCTGCATTGATCCACGCTGCTACAATGGTTGCAGCTGGGGTTTATATGGTTTCGAGACTTATGCCGGTTTTTGCAGCATCGGATATAGCCCTTGATGTAGTTCTGTTTGTTGGAACGGCATCTGCATTTATAGCCGCAACAATGGGACTTGTTCAAAATGATATAAAGAGGATTATAGCCTATTCAACTATGTCACAGCTTGGCTATATGTTTGCAGCTGAAGGACTTGGTCTTTTTGGTGAAGGTATGTTCCATCTTGCATCACATGCAGTTTTTAAAGCACTTTTATTCCTTGCAGCAGGTTCTGTTCTGATTGGTATTCACCATATTCTTAATGTTCAGCAAATGGGTCAACTTAGGAAATATATGCCGATTACCGCTATAACATTTTTAATAGGTGCCCTTGCACTTTCCGGAATTCCTCCTTTCGCAGGATTTTTCTCTAAAGACCCTATTATTGAAGGGGCGTATGAAATATCAAAATTTGCATGGTTTTTCTTATGGTTGGGAGCTCTTCTTACTGCGTTTTACATATTTAGGCTTTACTTCCTTGCATTTGAAAATGGGGACAGACTTGATCCACATGTAAAAGAACATGTACATGAGTCCCCACCTACAATGACAATTCCATTAATTGTATTAGCCTCTGGTGCTGTTATTCTTGGATTCTTTAAGGAGTTTTTCGGAAACTTCCTTAAGCCGTCTCTTGAGCCATCCCAGATGAGTTTTCTTTCAGAGGAAGCTAAGAGGATTGTAGAAGAAGGATTGAGCAGGGCAGATCATGTTCATATAGCTGAAGATGCATTTCATTTCTTGGTGCATTCATTAACTTCTCCTATCGGCATACTTGCTCTATTTACTGCACTTATTGGTATATTTGGAGCTTGGGTTATTTACCAGCTTAAGAAGATTGATGCCAGAGAGATCGCAAAAACATTCAGGCCACTATACCTTCTTTTCTACAATAGATGGTATTTTGATTTCATATACTATGCAGCATTCGTTTACGGTTATTACAAGTTTTCTAAGATATTGTGGTTTATTGGGGATAAGATCATTATTGACGGTATTGTTGACGGCTCAGCAAAAGCATCACTTGCAACAGGTAGCGGATTGAGACTGTTCCAGTCTGGAAGAATTGGTGCTTATGTTACCCAGATGGCTATTGGAATACTGATATTCCTTGGAATTTTCTTACTTTTTGTGTAGGGGGCTGAAGAATGACAGTAGAATTCGTTAATGCTACATTTCCGATAATAACGGTTTCTATAGTGATACCTCTAATAGCAGCAGGTTTATTATTTCTCTTAGATGAAAAACATGCAAAACCTGTTAGTATTATCACATCTATTATCGTTTTTGTACTTTCATCATACATGCTCTTTGCGTATGATTACTCAACCTATAAGATCCAGTTTTATGAGAAGTACACATGGATACCGTACCTTGGAGTAAGCTATGAAGTTGGTGTGGATGCCCTTTCTCTAACTATGGTGTGGCTTACAGCCCTTTGTTTTGTTGCTGCTTTCGTATGGAGTACAAACATACAGAAAAGGATAAAAGAGTATTTTATATCTTTCCTTGTTCTTGAGGCTGCCTGTATAGGTGTGTTTGTTTCGTGGGATCTTGTCTGGTTCTATATATTCTGGGAAGCAATGCTTATCCCAATGTTTCTAATAATAGGTGTGTGGGGATATGCTGAAAGAATTTATGCTGCAACAAAATTCTTTATATATACATTTTTTGGATCTCTCTTTCTACTTATTGGTGTTGTTGGTATGTACATATACCAGTATATGGAAAAGGGAATACTTTCAACCAGTTATTTTGACCTGATTAATCTTGGGCTTCCTTTTAGACTTGAGGTGATATTTTTTCTTCTTCTTGCTCTTGGCTTTGCGATTAAAGTTCCCATGTGGCCGTTCCATACCTGGCTTCCTGCTGCCCATGTTCAGGCTCCAACGGCAGGTTCTGTAATACTTGCTGCTGTTCTTCTTAAAATGGGGACTTATGGATTTGTTAGATTTTCACTTCCCTGGTTCCCTGAGGCGTCTAAATATTTTATGCCTGTGATGTTTACCCTTGGTGTTATAGCAATTATTTATACTGCAATGATGGCACTGGCACAAACGCACATAAAAAGACTTATAGCATACTCATCAGTTTCTCACATGGGTTTTGTAACGATCGGAACCTTTGCCCTTAATATGAATGGATTGAACGGTGCGATAATCACAATGATTTCCCACGGTTTTACATCTGCTGCATTATTCCTTGCTGCAGGTTATATATATGAGAGAGTTCACTCCTACGAGATTAAAGATCTGGGAGGACTTGCCAGATTTATGCCTGTTTTTGCCACCCTTTTTATGATATCGGCTATGGCTTCTGCCGGTCTTCCAGGGTTGTCAGGATTTGTTGGTGAGTTTCTGGTTCTCTTAGGAACATTTGACGTAAGTAAACTGACCGCTGTTCTTGCAGGTATAAGTCTTATAGTAGGAGCGGGTTATACATTGTGGCTCTACCATAAGGCTATGTTTAAAGAGAGCGAACTCTCCTCCTCAAAAATTGAAAGGTGGGAAAAATTAAGGGATATGAACACCCCTGAATTTTTATCATTTATACCTCTTGTTGTCCTTATGTTTGTTATAGGTCTTTATCCTGCGTGGTGGGTTAGGTTGCTTGAAAAAACATCAGCAGCTATTCTTTCTAAGTTCATAGGAGGCTAAGAGATGTCAGTATTACAGGAGCTTGTTGCAGGAATTGGAATACCTAATTTCAAAGTCTTAATACCAGAAATAATAATTCTATTAACCGCTTTAGTAGTATTTACAATAGAGCTTTTAACAAAAGCAAGATTTTTGATTACTGTAATTACTGCATTGGGACTTTTTCTCGCTGCCATACCTGCTCTGACAATGGAACAAGGAGATATTACATTTTACGGGCTTTATTCTGTAGACACTTTCTCACTAACATTTAAGTTTTTCCTTATACTTTCAACATTTTTTGTTGTAATAGTTCTAAGGCCATATCTTGAATCTAAAAGAACATACTATGGAGAGTATTACTATCTTATCCTTTTTGCTCTTCTTGGTATGATGATCATGGTTTCTGCCCCAAATCTGGTTACTTTCTACATAGGTATTGAGCTTGCTTCTATAACCATTTATATACTGGCAGGTATGTTTAAAAAAGATTACCTTTCAAAAGAAGGTGCTTTTAAGTACCTGATACTTGGAGGTACAGGTACAGCCATAATTAGTTATGGTATAGCCTTGATTTACGGAAGAACAGGTTCTTTTGATTTTGTAACGGTTGCAGACAGCATAACTCAAAGTAATCTTGATGTTGGTGGTGTTGCAGGAATAGTGCTGTTAATTATTGGTCTTGCTTTGAAAGCATCGTCAGTTCCTTTCCATTTCTGGACACCAGATGCTTATCAGGGAGCTCCAACTCCTATCACAGCTTTTATGGCTGTTGCTGCAAAAATAGCAACATTTGCTGTTATTCTTAGAATAATGGTTGAGGCGTTTCCGTTTGCGTATGAAATCTGGAATCTGGGGTGGGCTCTTCTTGCTGCAGCCTCAATGATATTTGGTAATTTTGTTGCTCTTAAGCAGGACAATGTTAAAAGAATGCTTGCTTATTCTTCAATAGCCCATTCAGGTTATATACTTGCTGCACTTGCTGCTCCTACAGATGTCGCATTTACTGCACTTATTTTCTACTCACTTGTATATATATTTATGGGGCTTGGAGGTTTTATATTTCTTTCTGCATTAGAGAGACAGTACAGCTGGAGTAATCATATAGATGACTTTAGAGGCTTGGCTAAAAGGTCTCCTATGCTTGCCCTCTTCATGCTTATATTCATGTTCTCAATGCTGGGAATACCACCAACTGTAGGTTTTTTCGGAAAACTTGGTATCTTTCTTGCGCTTATCGGATCTGATATATGGTGGCTTGCTGTAGTTTTAGTAGTTATGAGTATAGTATCTGCAGGCTATTATCTGCGAGTTGTAATATATATGTACATGCATGAGCCTATAAGCTCAGCGAGATTTAATCTTTCCCTTGGGGAATCGTTCACCCTTGCGTTTATGGCTACAGCGATTTTAATTCTTGGCATATATCCAACTGTGTTCCTTGACATCTCACAACTATTAGGGAATTTCCTAATCCAAGGCGTTGGAAGGTAAATGAAAGGTGAACTATTCATACTGTCCTCTCCTGCAGGAGGGGGCAAAACAACTATTTCCAACCTTTTAATAAAAGAAATACCAAATCTAAAAAGGGTTATAACCTGTACCACAAGAAATCCCCGTCCTGGTGAAAAAAACGGAGTGGATTACTACTTTTTATCAAAACAGGAATTTGAATTGAGAATTAAAAAAGGGGAATTTTTGGAATATGCTATTGTTCATGGTAATTATTACGGAACTCCAAAAAAAGAGGTTGAGGAAGAACTGAGCAGAGGTTATGATCTCCTGCTTGTTATAGATGTTCAAGGTATGAGGCAACTAAAAAAAAACAAGAAGGATATAATCACAATTTTCTTAATCCCCCCCTCTATTGATGAACTCAAAAAAAGGATGGAAAAAAGGGGAGATCCAGAAATAGAAATAAAAAAAAGAATTGAAACGGCAAAAAAAGAAATACCCGCTTGGAGAGAATACGATTATATTGTTTTAAATGATGAAATTCAAAAAGCAAAAGATAATATAAAACATATCATTCTTTCACAGAGGTTGAAAACTTCAAGATTTAATCTGGGTGCTATTAAAGATCCAGAATTAAAGAGGTTGATGGGATTGTGAATGTAAAATACTTGAAGATATTTCTGTGGACTTATACAGCTTTTATTTTTTATTTTGCGTTTACCCCGTTAACCATACAAACACCCACATCTGATAAGATCAATCATTTTGTTGCTTTTTTTATTTATGTAATTTTGCTAAAGGAAAGTTATAACACCTCTTACTGGGGATCATTTTTTTATTCTACACTCCTTTGTATATTTATTGAAGTTGTTCAGTATTTTCTTCCCTACAGGACTTCAGAGTATGGAGATGTGCTGGCAGGCATTTTAGGAATAACCTCAGGTATATTTACGTACTTTGTAATGAAACTAACATACATGGAACTGAAGAAAAAGGAGTGATATACTATATTAATTAAAAATCAACGGAGGAAATAATTTGAGTAAAAGACCTCTCATTGAGCAGGCATTGAAAAAGGTTAAAAATAGATATGAGCTTGTCCATGCAGCATCAAAACTTGCAAAGGAACTGTACGAGACAGGGGCTGAGAGCTATGTAACAGAAGAAGGAATACCCCTAAAAAAAACTGTTATAGCGATAGATGAGATAGCGAAAGGAAGGGCTATCATATTAAGAAAATCTGAATAAAAGGTACGGTTATGTGCAGGTAGAACTTACCTTTTCTAATTACAAAATACTCAGATTTGCTTTTTCTTTTGCTCTGTTAGTAGCATTCAGTATTTTCGCAGGAACAGCAGGTTTAACAAGTAATACCCAGATTTTTGCTGCTATTATACTTTTTATATACACTACTATCAGTTTTATCACAATTTTTATTGATAAAATCACAATCTTTGATGCTATTTTAGATATTTCTTTTATATCTGCTTTTATTTTTACAGATTTTGACAGATTGAAATACTTTTCTATTCTTTACCTCTTTCCGCTTTTCTTTTCAGGTTTTAAGTTTAGTAGTTTTTCCGCATACCTTGTAGCGTTTATTGCGATCGTAGAATATTTTTCACTGTTTATATTTTACAGAGAATACGATCATACAGGATTTTTGAATTTTCTGCTTAATGCTGTTGCTTTCACATTCATAACAGCAGCAGGTGTAAAACTTAAACAACAGATAGAAAAACAGCAGAGATACATAAAAAAACTTGAGGAAGAAAAAAGGGTATCTGAGGTATACAAAAGGCTGTATAGAATAAGCGCAGAGCTTGCCCATGAAATAAGAAACCCTCTTGCATCAATAAAAGCAGCTGCAGAACTTATGGCAGAAGGTAATCCAAATCCAAAGCTCCTCAACATGATAAAAGAAGAATCTGAAAGGCTAAATAAACTTTTATCTGATTTTCTTCTTCTTTCAAGACCAAAAGAAAGCGAAAAGGTTATGATTAATGTCAAAGATATTCTTTTAAGAATTAAAGAACTTTACGGAAAAAACAAGAAAATATTTTTGAATGCTACAGATAATCTAAAGTTGTATATAAGTGAAAAAGGTTTTGAGTCTGCTGTATCAAATATTGTAAAAAATGCTGTTGAATGGAGTAAAGAAAAGGTTGTAATAAATGTTTACACTATGAACGATAAGTTATTTATAGAAGTTGAGGATGATGGTGAAGGTATAAAAGAGGAAGATAAAGAGAGGATTTTTGAACCTTTTTTTACAAAAAGCTCTTCCGGGACGGGTCTTGGTCTCGCCATAGCAAAAAGGGTTGTTATAGAAAATGGGGGTAATATATTTGTTGAAGATAGCCAATTAGGAGGTGCAAAATTCGTTCTTACATTTCCTTTAGGGAGGAAGAATGAAAGCGATAATAGTAGATGATGAGATAAATATACAGGAGATATTATCTATACTTCTTGAAGATTTCGGCTTTCAGGTTGATAGAGCTTCAAACAAAAATGAGGCTGAAAAATTAATATCACAAAATTATTACGATCTTGCCCTTCTTGATCTTCGGCTGCCTGATGGATCTGGAATTGACATATTAAAAAAGCTAAAAGAGAAAAACCCAAAAACAGAAGCTGTAATAATAACAGCTTTTGCATCATCAGACACAGCGGTAGAAGCGATAAAGTTAGGGGCATATGATTATATCTCTAAACCTTTTGAGCTTAATGAACTGAGACTTCTTATCAGAAATGTAAAAAACAAGCTTGAGCTTGAAAAAAAACTTGCAGAGCAGAAAGATAGTAAATTTGAAGGACTTATAGGAAAATCGCCGGCTATTCAACTTGTGAAAGAAACTATAGAAAAGGTGGCATCCTACGACATAAATGTTTTGATCATTGGAGAAAGCGGAACAGGTAAAGATCTTGTTGCCAGAACGATACACAGGCTTAGCCATAGGGCAGATCAACCTTTTGTAGCTATTAATTGTGCTTCTCTTCCTGCGGAACTTCTTGAATCTGAACTTTTTGGATACAAAAAAGGAGCTTTTACAGGAGCAACCTCAGATAAAAAAGGGCTAATTGAGGAGGCTAACGGGGGAACACTTTTTCTCGATGAGATCGGGGAGATGCCTATGCAGCTTCAGGCAAAACTCCTAAGATTTATTGAAACAAAAAAGATCAGACCTCTTGGAAGCGTAAGGGAGGTAGATGTTGATGTTAGGATAATATCTGCAACTAACAAAAATCTGGAAGAAGAGATTGAAAAAGGCAATTTTAGGGAAGATCTATACTATAGATTATCAACAATCACCATAAGAATGCCCTCCCTGAAAGAAAGAAGAGAAGATATACCTTTGATCGTAGAAAGCATATTAAAAGAGTTAAAAGAAAAATACAGCAAAGATATTCAAGGAATTTCTCCAGAATTCTTAGACTATTTAATGCAATATGATTACAAAGGAAACATAAGAGAGCTAAAGAATATTCTCGAAAAGGCTGTGATCCTTTCTGAAGGTAAAGAACTTACACTTCCAAGGTATGAATCAAAGAGCATAAACTCCGTTTATATTGATGATCCTGAGGAATTTTTTACTGTGAAAACATTTCCTGAAGGAGGAATTGATCTAAAAAAGGTCTTATCAAATATAGAAAAGTCATTAATAGAAAAAGCTATGGAAAAAGCTGATGGGAATAAAACAAAAGCTTCTCAGATTTTAGGTCTTACATTCAGAGAGTTCAGATACAGGTTTGATAAATACAAGAATACAAACAACACTAACTATTAATCACCACCTTTTCTGTATTATAATTTAAGTTTGTTAAAAATCACTGGAGGTTTTTTATGCCGGAAGAGATAATTGAAAGTAGGAAAGAGCTTATTGATCAAATGAAAGAAAAAGGGGAAAATCCTTATCCCCATAAATTTGAGGTGTCAGCAACCTTTGATGAAATAAGAAAAAAGTACGAAAAACCTGTGCCAGACAAAGAATTTAGGATAAAAGGGAGAATAAAAAGAGTTTCAAAAAGAGAGGATAAATACTACATCAGACTTGCTGATCTTAACCAACCTGTTGAGATACAGGTGCTGGTTCCCCAGTCAGCAGGAAAATTTGCCCCAAATCAGGAGGTTGCCTTCGTTGGAAAGCTTGAAAGAATAGAAGGTAAGCTGACCCTTATTGCCAGTTCAATTTCTGAAGAGGGAGAAGATGTTTTTTCCATAAAAAAAGAGTTTGATCTTGATCCAAACAGGGAGTTTGTTTCTGTTGCAGGCAGGCTTGTTGCCCTGAGGGATCAGGGGAAGGCTGCCTTCGGCCACATTCAAGATGCCGATGGAAAACTTCAGGTTTACTTCAGGAAAGATACTTTAGGGGAAGAAGAATACAAAAAGGCTATGGATATACTTGATGTTGGTGATATTATCGGTGTAAAAGGTGAACTTTTCAGAACGATGACAGGAGAGCTTACAGTAGAGGTAAAAGAGTTCAAACTCCTTTCCAAATCCCTCAGAGCTCTCCCTGAAAAATGGCACGGACTGAAAGATGTGGAACTCAGGTACAGACATAGATACATTGATCTGATAGCAAACCCAAAAGCAAGGGAAATATTCAAAATAAGATCAAAAGCCATTAAAAGTCTGAGAGAATTTCTTGAAAGCAAAGGGTTTATAGAGGTTGAGACCCCGATACTTCAGACGGTTGCTTCAGGTGCTATGGCTAAGCCTTTTATAACCCATCATAACGCCCTTGATCTTGATATGTACCTCAGGATCGCACCTGAGCTTTACCTGAAAATGCTTGTTGTTGGTGGTTTTAACAGGGTTTATGAGATCGGAAGGAACTTCAGGAATGAAGGGATAGATACCACCCACAATCCTGAATTTACGATGGTTGAGTTTTATGCGGCATATATGGACTACTACGATCTTATGAACTTAACAGAAGAACTGCTAAGAAAGATACTCCTTGATACTGTAGGAAAATTGAAAATAAGCTGGGAAGGGCAGGAGCTTGATTTCTCAAAACCTTTTAGAAGGGTTGCATTTTTTGAGGCATTGAAAGAAAAAACAGGAAAAGAAAAAGATTTCTTTTTAGATGAACAAAAAGCAAGAGATTTTGCAAAAGAGATTGGAATACCCAAGGCAGAAAAATTAACCCACCTGAAGCTATTGGACAAACTTTTTGAACATTTTATAGAGGAAGATCTTATCCAGCCTACATTTGTTATAGACTTTCCAAAAATTCTGTCGCCCCTTGCGAAAACCCACAGAAAAGATCCTGATCTGGTTGAAAGATTTGAGCTTATCGTCAACAGGCAGGAACTTGCCAACGCATACACAGAGCTTAATGATCCTGAAGACCAGAGGGAGAGATTTTTACAACAGTTAAAGGAAAAGGCAGCTGGTGATGAAGAGGCTATGGATATTGATGAAAACTTCCTGATAGCTCTTGAGTATGGGCTTCCACCGACAGGAGGGGAAGGAATAGGAATTGACAGACTTATTATGATGCTTACAGACAGCTCTTCAATAAGAGAGGTTATTCTTTTTCCAACTCTAAGACCAGAGCAGGATTAACTTTGTGGAATTTCGCACTTATATTAATAGTAGAAATATTGAGGTGAAAGTATTGAAAAATAAATTTAGAGGGGCTCTTGTTGGGGCAGCTATTGGCGATTCAATGGGAATGTGCGTTGAAGAATTACCCTTTGATGAAGTTATACTACATTACGGAGACAAAATAACAGATATATGTGAACCCCATCCAGCTTCGCCGGCATCTTTTCTGAAACCTGGAGAGACATCAAGCGAGTTTGAAATTGTAAAAATCGTTGCTCAATCTCTTGCTGAAAGAAAAAGACTTGATATAAGAGACATTATAGAAAGGTACATTGAGTGGTACGAGGCTGAGCAGCTTCACAGTTATGTAGATCCCTCCTTTTTAGTTGCTATTGAGGCATTAAAAGATGGCAGAGATATTGAAAGGGGAGGAACATCCGTTGAAGGAACTCTGCCTGCCATACCTATAGGGATGTACCATTACCCAAATCCTGTCCTTGCAGTTGAAGGAACAAAAGCTGTTGTGATGCTTACCCACAGAAATGAGATAGTCCTTGATGCTTCTTCTATACTTGCTGTTGCTGTTGGGGAACTATTACAGGGAAGGTTTTATCTTCAAGATGAGTATGGCTATTTTATAGAGCTTTTAAAAACTTTCGTTAAGAAAGATGAAACAAAATTTTACCTTGATAGAGTAAAATCACTTCTTGACAAAGATGCTTCATACGAAGAGGCAATTGATGAGATAGGAAACGGTTCTTATGCACTTGAGGCTGTTTCACAGGCTTTGTTTATATTTCTGAAAACCCCTGAGAATACAGAAAATGTTATTATTCATGCTGTTAACTCTTACGGAAACTACGGGGGTGATACAGACTCAATAGCTTTATTAGCCGGAGCATTTGCTGGAGCATATAACGGTGAAGAAAGTATTCCTACAAACTGGAAAGTAAAACTTGTAAAATATAAAGATATTGTTAAACTTTCAGATAAACTGTACAAAGTAGCACAACACTAAGAGGTGAGGAAATGGGAAAGAAAAAAGGAAGACTTCAGGAGCAGTTTCTAAATGCAATCCGAAAAGAAAAGGTAAGAGTTAACATCTATCTTGTTAACGGTGTCAAATTAGAAGGGAAGATCAGATATTTCGACCCTTTCACAATCCTTTTAAAGGAAGGACCAAGGCAGGTTTTAGTTTACAAGCATGCTATAACTACAGTTATTCCAAAACATGAAATAGAGTTTGAGTACAACCAGCCTGAAGATTAATAAACTGATGATAATCATATTGACAGGTAGATTTTACCTGTTTATAATTATCAGTAATAATTATCATTAAAAAGGAGGAAGGAATTATGAAATTATTTAAATTTGCGGTGGTGTCAGTTGTAGCTACTGCCACAACCGCTATTGCCTCTGATGCAGATCTGCTTAATAAAGCAAAAAATTACTTTAAGCCTTTACCTAAAGAAATTCCAGCTCCGAAAGATAACCCTACAACGCCTGAAAAGGTAGAACTTGGAAAAAAACTTTACTATGATCCAAGACTTTCATTAAGTGGTGTAATAAGCTGTAATACATGCCATAACCTTGCAACATTTGGAGTTGACGGTGTAGAAACAGCTTTAGGTCATGAATTTAAAACAGGTGGAAGGAACTCCCCAACTGTACTGAATGCGGGATTTCATATCGCCCAGTTCTGGGATGGAAGGGCAAAAACCCTTGAAGATCAGGCCAAAGGTCCAATACTCGCTCATGTTGAAATGGCAATGCCTAATCCAGAGTTTGTGGTTTTGAAACTAAAAACAATTCCAGGGTATGTTAAGGAGTTTAAGAAAGTTTTTGGAGACAAAGATCCGCTTACTTATGATAATGTTGCCAAAGCAATCGCAGCATTTGAAAGAACACTTGTAACACCTTCAAGGTTTGACAAATTCCTGAATGGTGATACCAACGCGTTAACAAAGAAGGAGAAGGAAGGTCTGAAACTCTTTATAGACAAAGGTTGTGCAAGCTGTCACAATGGTGTTGCTGTTGGTGGAGAGATGTTTGCTAAATTTGGTATAGTTAAACCTTACCCAACACCTGATTTTGGGAAATATAAGGTAACAAAGAAAGAAGAAGACAGGTATGTGTTTAAGGTTCCATCCTTAAGAAACATAGAGATGACATACCCGTACTTCCACGATGGTTCTGTGTGGGATCTAAAAGAGGCTGTTAGAATAATGGGAGAGACACAGCTTGGTATTAAACTGACCCATGATGAGCTTGATAAAATTGTTGCATTCCTGAAGTCGCTGACCGGTAAAATACCTGAATCAGCCAGAACAATGCCTGTACTTCCGGCTTCTTCAAAGGACACTCCAAAACCAAAGTTAAAGATCCATGATTAAATAAAGTCCCCCTTTGGGGGACCTTTTTTAAAATGAAAATAATAAAAAAAATAAGCTCTCTGGATCAACTTAAATCTTTTGCTTTAGACCTTTCTAAATGTTTAGAAGGGAAAGAAATCATACTTTTAAAAGGAGATCTTGCGGCTGGAAAAACAACTTTTACGAGATTTTTGGTATCTGCCATTGATCCTGAATCAGAAGATCAGGTAAGCTCTCCAACTTTTTCTGTAATGAATGAGTACGAAACCTCAAGATTTCCTGTATATCATATAGATCTTTACAGGGTAAAGGATTTTGATTTTTCAGATGTTTTAGGTCACGGTCTTATTGTGGTTGAATGGGCAGATAAGATAACAAATTTAGGTAATTATCCCGTAGTTTTTATTGATATTGATATTGTAGATGAAAATGAAAGGATTTTTAAGGTAGAAACAAAGAATGCTGATTATTTGGAAGAATGTTTAAAATAAAGGGGCTTGAATGCCCCATTTATATTATTCAAGGATTTCAAGCACAGCTCTTTTGTTCTGTTTTCTTGCTACAGCAGCTAAAAGGGTTCTGATAGCTCTGGCAGTTCTTCCCTGTCTTCCAATGACCTTTCCAAGATCTTCAGGAGCTACTTTAAGTTCAATAACTGTGGTTTTCTCTCCTTCAATCTCTTTAACCTCAACTTTGTCCGGGTGATCTACCAGCGATTTTGCCACAAAATCTACCAGTTCCTGTAATTTGCTCATCTGACTTCCCTCCGTTTTTGTTTTCGGAATCTCCTTATTCTACTTTGGCAGTTTGTTCTTCTAATCCAAATTGTTTAAGTATTTTCAAAGCCCTTTCTGTTGGCTGTGCACCTTTAGTAAGCCATTCTTTTGCCTTTTCAATATTTATATTCCCGGTTTTAAGAATAGGATCATAAGTTCCTATGTAATCGATGTACTTAGACTCCCTTGGAGATCTGCTGTCCATCACAACGATCCTGTAAACCGGATGTTTTTTTCTTCCACCTCTTGAAAGTCTAATCCTTACCAAGTCTTCATTACCTCCTGTTTTTAAAATGGCAAATTAGGCATATTGAACGGAAGCTTCATTTTACCAGATTTTTTTATTTTTTTCATCATTTTTTTCATTTCTTTATACTGCTTTAAAAGTTTGTTAACATCCATTATTGTTGTTCCACTTCCTCTTGCTATTCTTCTTTTTCTACTGCCATTGATAATATGGGGATTTGTCCTTTCTTCAGGGGTCATTGAGTTTATGATCGCCTCTATTTTTATAAACTGTTTTTCATCAACTTTTAGATCTTTTATTTTTGATCCTATGCCGGGAATCATCTTCAGAACATTCTCAAGAGGCCCAAGATTTCTGATCATCTGGAGCTGTTCTTTCAGGTCATCAAGGGTAAATTCTGCATTCATTACCCTTTTTGCCATTTGCTGGGCTTTTTCTTCATCTATAGCAGACTGCATCTTTTCCATTAATGTCTGTATATCACCCAGACCTAAAATCCTCTGGGCTATCCTATCAGGATGAAACTGGTCAAAATCTTCTATCTTTTCACCAATTCCTATGAATTTTATCGGAACCCCAAGAACCTTTCTGACAGAAAGAGCTATACCGCCTTTTGCATCACCATCTAATTTTGTTAATATAACCCCTGTAAGACCTATCCTTTTGTGGAATTCCTCAGCTGTGTTTATCGCATCCTGACCCTGCATAGCATCTGCAACATAAAGCACCTCTGCAGGATTTACCTTCTGTTTAATCTGAACAAGCTCATCCATCAATTCCTGATCAATATGAAGCCTTCCAGCTGTATCAAGAATTATATGGGAAAGACCTGCTTCTTTTGCTTTCTGTATTACTTTTTCTGTAAGTTTCACAGCATCTTTTTCTTCCTCGTCTATGAAACATGGAATATTTATCGTTTCTGCCAGCGTACACAACTGTCTTCCTGCAGCAGGTCTCCTGACATCTGTTGATACAAGACCTACAGCATAACCTTTTGATTTGAGCCATTTTGCAAGCTTACCTGCAGTTGTTGTTTTTCCTGTTCCTTGAAGACCGACAAGCATTATCACAGTTGGAGGTTTTTCAGACCTGTTTAAAGGTGATTCTTCACCAAGAATGTTCAGCAGTTCGTCGTATATGAGCTTTATTACAGTTTCACCTGCGTTTAGGCCTCTTATTAATTCCTGACCTACAAGCTTTTGTTTTATATCCTGTAAAAACTGTTTAACAACATCAATATTTACATCAGCCTCAATCAAAGCCCTTCGGATGTCCTTAAGAGCCTCATCTACAGTTTTCTCATCAAGCCTTTTAGCCCTTTTAAGCTTTTCTACAACACCGCTAAATTTCTCAGTGAGTAACTCAAACAACTTATACACCTCTTTTTTATTTGGTTTAAAATAAATATTATCACAAAAGATCAGGAGTTATGGTGAATAAATATTATTTAGAAGTCTTAAAATTTCAAGGATTTTTCATAAATCTGTTTATCTTTTTAACTTTAATATTTCCGGCATTTGGGGGAGATACTGTGGTTAAGAATATTTTACCAAACGGAGTAACAATTTTGTTTAAGCAGACTGAAGGAGAAGGTATTATAGCAGGTTCAATTTTTATCAAAGGTGGCTCAGTGGAAGACCCTGAAGGTAAAAAAGGTCTGACGAATCTTACCCTTTCCCTTCTTCTTAAAGGAAGTAAGAATTATTCTGCCTTTGAGATAAACAAAGTTTTTGAAGATAGTGGGGGATACATATCTACATCTGTTGGTGAGGAGTACTCAACGATAGAGTTTGCACTGAGAACTCAGGATTTTGAAAAGGGTATGAAGGTTTTAAAGGATATGATATTCAACCCTTTATTTCCTGAGGACAAACTGAAAATGGAGAAAAAAAATATTATCGCCCAGATAAGGGCAAAAAAGGAAGAAGGTTTTTCTTATGCTTTTGATCAATTGAGAAAAGAGATCTACAAAGGAACCCCTTACCAGTATTCCCCATTAGGAAAGGAAAAAGATGTTGGATCTATCACTGTGAAAGAAATAAAAAAAAGATGGAAAGAAGTTTTAAAAGGGGAAAGATTTGTTGTGTCTTTTGTCGGAGATTTGCCTTACCAGAAAGCAGAAAAATTTATAAAAAATGTTTTCTCAAAAATAAAAAATGGATCATATAGCTTTCCCCATTTTTCTTACGAAATAACAGGTAAGAAATGTAAAGTTTTAAAAAGGGATGGTGCACAAACAACTATACTGGTAGCTTATGATGCTCCAACAGCAAAAGAGAAAGGTTACTTCAGTATGAAAGTTTTAAACGGAATAATAGGGAGTGGTTTTACATCAAGGCTTTTTCAGGAACTGAGAGAAAAAAAAGGTCTGGCATACGCAGTAGGCTCATTTTTTCCAACAAGAATAAATATGGGAAGATTTATCGCTTACATAGGAACAGCACCTAATAAAACTGAAGAATCTCTTGAAGGGATGATTAATGTTATTAAAAATATAGAAAAAGGGATTAATGATGATGAAATAAAAGTGGCGAAAGAAAAAATCATCGGTCATTTTTTATTGGAGCATCAAACAAGGGCAAAACAGGCGTGGTATCTGGGATGGTTTGAGACTATAGGGCTTGGTTATCAGATGGATAAAGAATATCCTGAGAAAATAAATAAGGTGTCAAAAAAGGACATTATAGACGTGTGGAAAAGATATATTCCTAAAGGGTACAGATGCGTTATAGTAAAGCCTTAGGAGGTAATTATGATCTGGTTTACTGAACACTGGACAGAAGGTGTAGGTCTGACTGTTAAAGCCAGCGAGGTTAAAAGAATAAAATCAAAATATCAGGAGATACTTGTTCTTGATACTCCTGAGTTTGGAAAGATGCTTATTCTTGACGGGCTTGTCCAGACAACAGAAAGAGATGAGTTTATATACCACGAGATGCTTGCCCATCCTGGTATGGTGATGCATCCAAATCCTGAAAGGATACTTATAATTGGAGGGGGAGATGGCGGAACGGTCAGGGAGGTTCTGAAGCACAGATCTGTAAAAGAGGTTCACCTTTGTGAAATAGATGAGGAAGTAATATTAGTTTCTGAAAAATATTTTCCAACAATTTCAGAAAAGTTAAGAGATCCTAAGGTCAAAATATTTATTGAGGATGGAAACAGTTTTATAGAAGAAAAGAAAGATTTTTATGATCTGATAATTATGGATTCTTCTGATCCGGTGGGTACTTCTCAGGTTCTTTTTAAAAAGGAGTTTTATGAAAAAGTGAAAAATTCACTAAGAAAAAATGGAATAATGGTTGCCCAGACTGAGTCTCCAATTCTGCAGGAGGAGTATTTTTCTAAAGCCTTTAGTGAGATCAGAAAAGTGTTCAGAAATGTTGGGGTTTATCTTGCTTACATACCTACATATCCTTCAGGAATGTGGAGCTTTACGATAGCTTCCGACTTTGTGGATATAAAGGACACATCCCAGAATACAGCAAGGCTTAAGGAATTGAAAACCAAATACTTTTGTGATAGCATATATGCTTGTCTTTTTTCACTGCCTAAGTTTATTCAGGAAATAATAAGAAAATCTTAACAAGGAGGTAAACAGTTGGCAGAAATCTTACAGAAAATAGCCAGAGAGTCTTCAGAAAAAACGAATATCAGACTTATACCAAGGAATGTTGAGAGGGTACTTGCTGCACTTCAGGTAACGAAAGATTTCTGGAAGGTTGTTGATTACTCAGATCTTCCTGTTCCCGCTGCCTCAGAGATAATAAAAGGTCTTATAGAAGAAGGGTTTGTAAAAGTAGAAAATGATGAGCTGTTCCTTACAGAAAAAGGGTTAAATCTTGTTAAACAGCTCAGAATACCCCCTTATGTTGATTACACATGTCAGGCCTGTGAAGGAAGGGGAATACCTTTCTATGCGAATAAAGACTGGTACAGAATATTCCTTGAACTTACACAGGATAGGCCGAAGGCTATACAGGAGTATGATCAGGGATCTGTAACGCCTGAGACTACAATATCAAGGGTTCTGTTTTTAGATTCAAGGGAGGATCTTAGAAACAGGGATATTCTTGTTATGGGAGCTGAAGACGACCTTACAGGACTTGCTGTTGCACTTACAGGTCTTCCAAGGAAGGTTCTTATACTTGATATAGACGAGAGAGCTATTGATTTTGACAACAGAATATTCAGAGAACTTGGAATATACAATGCTGAAGCGATAAGGTTTGATCTTAGAAATCCATTTCCTGAGGAATGGATCGGGGCATTTGATGTGTTTATAACAGATCCACCAGAAACTGTAAAAGCCTTCAAGGCATTTATCGCAAGGGGAATAGCCTCTCTCAAAGGTGAAGGATCTGCAGGATATTTTGGTCTGACCCTCAGAGACTCCTCACTTAACAGATGGCAACAGTTCCAGAAAGCACTTTTAAACGATTACGGAATGGTGATAACAGACATTGTTCAGGACTTTAACGCTTACATGAACTGGGAGTATCACGAGGAAACAAGAGCCCAAAAGGTTGCACCTGTAAATAAGGGTCCATCGGACATATGGTACAGATCAGCATGGTACAGAATTGAGGCAATGCCCGGATTTAAAGGTGAAAATATCCAGATAAAAGATGAGGTTTTCAGAGAGCTTTATCTTGATGAGGAAGGCTCTACCACTTAAAATCAGGGGCTTTTAGGCCCCTCTTTCTCTTAATGGCTGTGTTTCTTTCCAAAATAGATCTCTTCAAACTGATTTAGCAGTCTGTACAGTTTCTTTGTGTATTTAGCA
>JALVEY010000039.1 GCA_027030485.1 Persephonella sp. | reverse complement strand
GCACAGCATTCTGTATGCCAGCCAGGTCTTCCTTTTCCCCACGGTGAATCCCATGCAGGCTCACCTGCCTTTGATGCTTTCCACAGGGCAAAGTCTAAAGGATCTTTTTTCTTTTCCCCCGGTTCAACCCTTGCACCTGCTATAAGCTCATCAACGCTTCTTTTTGAAAGCTTTCCATACTCCTTAAACTTTCTGACGGAAAAATAAACATCACCCTCAACTTCGTATGCATATCCTTTTTCTATCAGCTTTTGTATAAAATCAATAATATCAGGAATGTGTGTTGTAACCCTTGGTTCAACATCTGCAGGTTCTATTCTGAAGTTCTCTGCATCCTGAAAGTACTCTTTTATGTATCTGTCTGCAATAACTGTAAAAGGAACACACTCATTTTTTGCCCTGTTAATTATTTTGTCATCAACATCTGTAAAGTTCCTTACAAATTTAACGTTGTATCCCAGATACCTCAGATACCTCCTTATCATATCAAAAACTATAAGGCTTCTTCCGTGTCCAACATGGTTAACATCATAAACTGTAACACCGCATGTGTAGATTTTGACTTCACCGGGATTTATAGGAACAAACTCCTCTTTTTTTCCTGAGAGTGTGTTGTACACCTTTAAACTCATCTCTCCACCTCCAGTTGTTGTTATAATTATAACTCATTTTATATTTAATAAATGGAAAGACAGGACAAGGAGGCTGTGATGAGCAATAGAAAAGATAGACTTATTCAGGAGTACATTCATGATCCCTACTTTACGAAGGAGAAGTATCCTGATCCGTCAATATGTGAAAGGTGCGGGGTTGTATTCCATGAGGGTGTTTTCCAGTGGATAGAACCTCCCCCAAAAAATGCCGAAAAAATGATCTGTCCTGCATGCAGAAGAATAGAAGACAGGTACGAGGGAGGAATTGTTGTTCTGGAAGGGGATTTTTTAAAATCTCATAAGGAAGAAATAATAAATCTGATCAGAAATGTTGAACAGAACGAGATGGCTTACAGACCCCTTGAAAGAATTATTAATATGGAAGATGAAGGGGATAAAATAACGATAACAACAACATACGAACATCTTGCAAGAAGAATAGGAGAGGCAGTTCACAGAGCTTACAAGGGAGATCTTAATTTTAAATATCCTGAAGGAACAAAATATATCAGAGTTCACTGGAAGAGGTGAGCGCTCTGAATGATAAAAATAGGGGTGGACACAGGAGGAACATTCACAGATTTTGTTTACCTGAAGAATGGGAAATGGGAGATTCTGAAGGTTTTATCTACTCCTGAAGAACCGTCTGATGCTGTTTTAGAAGGTTTAAAAAAAATCGGAGGTCAGAAAAGGGATATAACACACGGTACAACTGTTGCAACAAACGCAGTTTTAGAAAGGAAAGGTGCAAAAACAGCCTTTATTACAAATTCAGGCTTTGAGGATATTATTTATATCGGAAGACAAAACAGAAAGGATCTTTATGATCTTACCTACAGAAGACCGCCACCCTTAATACCTGCAGATTTAAGGTTTGGTGTAGACTGCCGTATTGACTCAAAAGGTGAAATATTAAAAGATCTTAAAGAAAAACAGATAACAGATCTAATAGAGATTTTAAAAACAAAAAATGTCCAGTCTGCTGCTGTCTGCTTTCTTTTTTCCTTCCTAAATCCCGAACATGAGAATATCCTGAAAGAAAGATTAGAGGCTGAAGGTTTTTATGTCTCTGTTTCAAACCAGATAGTCCCTGAGTTCAGGGAGTACGAAAGGGCTTCAACAACAGTGGTAAACAGCTATGTGATGCCAAAAATGGAAAGGTATCTGAAAAAAATAGAGAAAAATATTCCTGATACGGACAGATTCAGGATTATACAGTCTAACGGCGGGATAATATCCCCAGAAACAGCCTCATCAGAACCTGTAAGAACAGTTTTGTCAGGTCCTGCTGGAGGAGTGATCGGGGCATTTTTTGTGGGGCAGACTGTAGGGAGAAAAAAGCTGATAACCTTTGATATGGGAGGAACATCAACAGATGTTTCGCTGGTAGATGAAAAGATACCATTCACAACAGAGTCATCAATATCTGATTTTCCCCTGAAGATACCAGTTATAGACATTCACACGGTAGGTGCAGGAGGCGGTTCAATAGCTTACCTTGATGAAGGGGGATCTTTGAATGTTGGGCCGGAAAGTGCAGGAGCAGATCCGGGACCTGTCTGTTACGGAAAAGGAGAAAAGCTGACAGTGACAGATGCCAATCTGTTTTTAGGAAGGCTCATACCTGACTTTTTCCTTTCTGGAGGTATGAAACTTGATACAGACAGGCTTAACTACTATTTTGACTACTACAGCAAAAAGTGGGGAATACCTCCTGAAAGGCTTGCAGACGGCATACTGAAGATTGCAAACACAAAAATGGAAAGGGCTGTAAGGGTTATATCTGTTGAGAGGGGACACAACCCAAAGGATTTTTCCCTTTTTACCTACGGCGGAGCAGGAGGACTTCATGCTGCCTTTCTGGCAAGAAATCTCAAAATACCGGAAGTTATAATTCCAAGAAATCCCGGAATTTTCTCTGCTTTTGGTATGCTTCTTTCTGATGTTGTTAAGGACTACTCATTAACCGTTATGATAAAGGCAGACTATTCAAAAAAACAGCACATAAGAAAAATATTTCTTCAGCTTGAAGAAAAAGCTTTTAATGATCTTTTGAAAGAAGGAGTTGATAAAAAGGATATTTATATTGATAGATACCTTGACATGAGATACAGAGGACAGTCATTTGAGCTTATTATTCCATATTCAGAAAACTTTATAGATCAGTTCCATAAAACCCACCAGAAGATCTACGGGTATAAAACTGACAAAGATGTTGAGATCGTTAACATAAGGATCAGGGCAACAGGAAAAACTGAGAAGCCAGTTTTAAAAAAAATAGAAAAAGGGGAAGAAAATCCTGAAGAGGCTTTCATAAGATGGGATTATGTTTATTTTGACAGCAAAAAATTAAAAACAATGGTGCTCAGCAGAGAAAAACTAAAAGCCGGCAACAGAATAAAAGGTCCGGCAGTGATTGTTGAATACTCATCAACAACAGTAATCCCTCCATTTTCAGAATGTTATGTTGATGATTACGGTAGCCTGGTACTGAAGGTTAGAGGATAAAAATGAATGATCCTATTATGCTTGAGGTTTTTAAAAACAAGCTTTCTGCAATAGCAGAGGAGATGGGGGTTCTCCTCCAGAGAACAGCCTTTTCTCCTAACATCAAAGAAAGAAAGGATTTTTCATGTGCCATTTTTGATAATCAGGGCAGATTGGTATCTCAGGCAGCCCACATTCCTGTCCATCTTGGGTCTATGCCTTTATCTGTAAAGTCTGCTCTAAAACTTGTAAATTTTGAGGAAGGGGACGCAGTTATTCTGAACGATCCTTACAGAGGGGGAACACATCTGCCTGACATCACCCTGATCTCACCTGTTTTTATAGAGGGAAAACCTGCTTTCTTTGTTGCAAACAGGGCTCACCACGCTGACGTGGGAGGGATTTCTTCAGGTTCTATGCCCTTATCAAGCTCAATATTTCAGGAAGGTCTTGTCATTCCTCCTGTAAAGCTAATAGAAAAAGGAAAAATAAAAAAAGAGATTATTGAGATCATAAAATCAAACACAAGAACACCTGAAGAAAGGGAAGGAGATCTTTTTGCACAGATCTCAGCAAACCAGACAGGTATAAAAAGGTTGGAAGAACTTGTTTCAACCTACTCACTGCAGACAGTTTTACAGTATATGGACGCTTTAAACGGCTACTCAGAAAAAATGATGAGAAACAGAATAAAGCAGATCCCTGACGGCACTTACATGTTCCATGACTACATAGAAGATGATGGTCTTGGTAATAAAGATATAAAAATAAGTGTGGAAATAACAGTTTCTAAAGATGAGGTAATTCTTGATTTTACAAAAAGTTCTCCCCAGACTGAAGGAGGTGTAAACGCAGTAAGAGCCATAACCGTTTCTGCTGTTTATTATGTTTTTAGATCTTTGATAAAAGGAGATATCCCGACAAATGACGGCTGTTTCAGACCTATCAATGT
>JALVEY010000038.1 GCA_027030485.1 Persephonella sp. | reverse complement strand
ATCAGATGTTCTAAAATCCTTGAGATACTTTTCTCTCCAGAGAAACCATTACGGAGAGAAGATCCTTTCCTATGCAACAATATACCCCCTTGAAAACTCAACTGTAAGGATATTCATTAACGACCATGAAATATCTGCAGTTTTTAGAAAAACAGCCCTTCCTCTCTGGGCAGATATACCCCTTGATTTTGTTGAACATATAGAGATATATCAGGGAGAATCTGCTGTAAAATTCAACAATGAAGCTGCCGGAACGATAATAAAAATCTACACAAAAAAACCAGAAAGGGAAAATGGCGGTAAAATAAAAGCTTCCTTATCTTCAAGAATGGGATCACTTTTCAGTTTTTATACAGGCTGGGAACTTCCTGAAGATTCTTCGTTTTCATTTTTTATAGCAAGAACAGAAGATATTAGTAATAAATACTACTATCAGGGTAATAGTACGAGACTTGATGAAAAAAATTACTACAGCTATGTCAGCTTGTTTTTTAAAGGTTGGTTTTTAGAATCTGCAGTTGCAAATAAAAACTCATCACGGTTCAGAGGAGATACTATAGCTGGGTTTCCATTATGGTCAGATTTTGAAAACTCACACGGTTATTTATCATTAAAGAAAATGATCTCAAAGGAATTAGATTTGCAGATACGATTTTATGCAGACAAAGTGTCCTCTAATTCAGTTCAGGTAGGGAATAATAAAAATCCCATAATTGCTGTGAATCCTGTTGAAATGATAACTTTATGGGATAGAAACGTTGAAAGCTACAAAATAGGAGTAGATTTTGATGGGGATATAAAAAAGAATTCAAATCTTTTTTCTTATGGGGGAAAAATCCAGAAAACAGGTTATAAATTGACTGATATTAGAAATATAGAAGTAATACAAGACGAGAATAGCGAGTACTATAGAGCTGTTTTTATTGAGGATGTTTTTAATATTACACCTTCTATCGGAGTAGTTGGAGGGGCGAAATATGAAAACATGGAAAGGAAATACGGAAAAGATATTAGTAGCATTCTTTGGAGAGTTGGGGTAATTTCACTTTTCTCAGAGAAAAATTATTTTAAGCTTTTTTTATCTAAGTATTATACGCCTCCATATTTTGTGGAGATATACACAAATCCCAATCTGGGAAAGCAAAAAAACAGATCGATAACGGCAGAGATCTCTTATGAAACAAGATTAGGCAGGTTTGTATTTACAGGGGGATATATAAAGGTTAGCAATTCAATAATGATAAATCCGGTCAATTTTACCTACTATAACGCTGATGATACTCTAAAATACAGATTTTTTTCTACCGATTACATGAAGAAGATCGGAAATTTTATTTTTAAAGCTGATTATTTCAATGTAAAGCTGAATAAAAAAGAGTATAAAACCGCTCCATCAAAAGGTGGATTTTTAAAAATGGTTTATACAAAAAATTCTGTATCTTTTTTTATAGAAATGATTTACAGGGAGGGCTACAGATATGGAAACAAAGATATTAAAAGTGGGTATGATTTGAACGGTGGAATTAAAGCTCAGATTACTGAAAACAGCTATATTGGATTAAAAGGGTATAACCTTCTCAACAAACAATTAAAAACACCTGCTTTTAAAGATCCAGACTTCACATATTATCTTGAAGGTAGAAAATTGATGATAAGTTTTGTGAAGGAATTTTAGGATGCTTGTAATTATAAATATACTCTTATTTTTTCTTGCTTACCATACGGAGGTTTTATCTGAAAATGGTATTAAAGAAATTGAATCTACAATAATATCCAGAATTTCAACCACACTTACAGGCAAGCACTACAAAATAAAAGCATTCGCCACAGATAACATGAAATATATTTTTAAATACTCTAAAATATTAATACCAAGTTATGAATGTGATGAGGCAGACGTTGTGATAGCAGGAGATTTACTGAAAAATAAAGATTGCGAAAAAAAGGTTATGATAGTGACAAAATATTATTTAATAAGAAAATATCAAAATGCAGTGGCAGCTTTCTACTGGTATAAAGGAAGACCTAATATAGTTTTTATAAAAGAAAGATTGGAAAAGTTCGGGATAAAACTCCCGACAGAATATGAAAAATATATTGATTCGGAAAAGAATCTGTGAGAAGGAAAGAAAGGAAATTACTTTTTGACTATTTACCTGTTTTCTTAATGCTTTTAAGCATTCTTCTGTCAATATACTTTATGGTTCCAAAAGTACAGGAAATAATAGAAAACAGTATAATAAAAAATGCGATAGTTCCCTCAGTATCTAAGGGTTTAGATAAAGTTATATTACAGATAGAAGAGGAAGCCTCAAGAGTTGGACTGAAGGAACTGTTCCAAAATAAAAAATTCACATCATGGCTTGAGGACAAGGTATCTATCTTTCTTAATGATGATGTTAAATACGCATACATCCTTTATTTTGATAAAGATGGAAAGATAAGGTATCTCGCTGATTTTTCAAAAGAGGACAAAGCCCATTTTTGGCAGACATTTAACGCTTTTGATGACCCAATTAAAAAAGTGCTAAAAGAAAAAAGAACTGTTGTTGTGAAACAATCGGATTACACAGGCCTATGGTTAACTCTTATCAAACCTATAAAAGTAAAAGGTCAGATAAAAGGAGCTTTTGTAATTGATTTTTCAATAAGCAAGCTTAAAGAGATACAGAGCATTCTTAATAGAATAAAAGAATTTATTCTCGCAGTTTCTGCCTTTATTTTACTTTCAATATTTGTTTCCCTTTACCAGTTTGTCAGATACAAAAAGAATTTAAAAAAGATGTATACAGATCCTTTAACAGATGTTTATAACAGACTTTTTATGTATGACAATCTTGATCTTTTGAAAAAAAACCAGTACACAACTCTAATAATTGATATTGATTTCTTCAAGAGAATTAACGATACATACGGACATGATGTTGGTGATTATGTTCTTAAAGAAGTAGCAGAAAGATTAAAAAAGTGTATTAGGGAAGATGAGGACATTCTTATCAGGTACGGGGGTGAGGAATTTCTGCTTTTTGTAAAATCTAATCCTTATTCTGAAGAATACAGATACAATATAATTCAGCTTGCTAACCGTCTTAGGACAGAAGTTTCTAAAAATGTAATCACTTATAACAATATAAAAATGAAGATGACCATATCTATAGGTATAGCCCTTTACAGAGAGAATACAGACATTGACCAGTTAATAAAACTTGCTGATATGGCTCTTTATAGAGCTAAACAAAACGGAAGAAACAGGGTTGAGATTTATGATAGAGGATTAGAAGCAAATGACAAAGGAATATCAATTATAAAAGAAGCTATAGACAAAAACGGAGTTGTGTGCTGGTTCCAGCCAATTTATAATCTTAGAACAGGTAAAGCTGTCAGATATGAATCCCTTGTTCGAATTGTTGCAGAAGACGGCAAACTTATTTATCCCCATCAATTTTTAAATGCCATAAGAAGAACTTACGTTCATGTTGATCTTACAAAAAAAGTGATTGAGTTTAACGTTAGAACACTGCTTGACAATCCTAAAATGAGGATAAGCATGAACCTTTCTGCCCTTGATATATACAACGATGACATAATTGATTATCTTGATTTCTTGATTATAAATAAAAAACTTGCAAGCAGGCTGACTATAGAGATACTTGAGTCTGAAGATATTGAGGATTACGAGTACTTCAAAGAGAAAGTAATGAGAATAAAGGAGATCGGATGTAGTATAGGTATTGATGACTTTGGTGCTGGATACTCAAACTTTGCACACATAGTTGAGTTAAATCCGGAATTCCTTAAAATAGATGGTTCTTTAATAAAGGATATTGATATAAATCCAAGATCAATAGCTATAGTAAAAGCTATAAAACATTTTGCCGATGAGCTTGGCATAAATGTTATAGCAGAGTACATACATTCTGAATACATACTGAGAAAAGTTCTTGAGGTGGGTATTACATACGGTCAGGGCTACTATCTGAAAGAGCCTCTTCCATTAAGAAAAAGAAAATCAGCATGATCTTGGACAAAATGTCCCCGGGCGGATTCGAACCGCCGACCTCGAGATTAGGAATCTCGCGCTCTATCCTTCTGAGCTACGGGGACTGAGGAAGTAGCTGAACTTCTGTATAATTGTTATCACCAAAGTACTTC
>JALVEY010000037.1 GCA_027030485.1 Persephonella sp. | reverse complement strand
ACGGTTCTGCCAAGAAAATAGCATTTGATATTAAAAATGAGATGGGATACATAACATCAGTTCAAAAATACAAAATAGTTTATATGGACAGCCTTGAGGTTTTGCCTGTCTCTTTCAGCTTTTTTGATCCATATCAGGAAAAATTAATTGAGAAAAAAACAAAAACAGAAAAAATAGAGCCTCTAAAAAATGAGAAAAAAATTCAGCTTCAGGAACTATCTGAAGAAAAAAAGATAGACTTTTATATTGAAAACTTCAAAACCCTATATCCTGAATACTTTGAGAAAAATCAGCTGTTAAAAAGATTTTTCAAAACAGCCGACAGATACAAAAGTTTAATATTGCTTTTCTTTCTTATCCTGATACTTTCTGTTATTGCCGTTTCAAGAAGATACCTGATAAAAAAAGTTCCAAAAGAGGTTTTGTCTGTACTATCAATTGAGCTTGAATATCTTGATGACTACAAAAAGCTTTTCAGGTATCTTCCATCTGAAGAAAAAATCCAGAAACTTTACACAAATGAGATTGATAATCTGCTTTTTAAAACCAAAATTCATAAAAAAAGGGGCAGAATTTTCTCTGTGGAAACTTATGAAGGCGTAATGAACAGCTACCAGATATTAAAAAGATTTAACAGATTAAAGGATATGATTATTGATTTTTATTTAAAAAAACTGGGAGAAAAAGACAGAAAATTGGCCGTTTTTTATATATTTGTCCGTAAAAATACAGATATTCTTGTAGTTCTGTCTATCTTGATATTTGCAACTTTGATAATTCAGCTGTCGGCAGAAAGGTTTCCAAAAATAGGTGATTATCTGAACCTTGTTAATCTGCTTGTGATTACAGCCGGCATTTTTTCTGTATTTTTGCTGAGAAAACCTGTTATAAAGGTGAGAAATGATTGATTTTATGGAAAAGGGCTTTTTGTGGCTTTTGGTACCGGTAATACTTTTAGGTATTTATGCTTACAGATCAAAGGTAAAAAACAGATTTGAGTTCTGGATTGCATACATTGTAGTTTTTTTAATCATAATATCACTTGGAAAACCTGTTTTAAAAACAGGTGAGAAAACTATATACAAAAAAGATACAGAGATTGTGATACTACTTGACCACTCCCTTTCAATGGAGGTGTCTGACCTTAAACCAACAAGGCTGATATTTGCACTTAGAAAAGTGAAAAAACTCCTGAAAAAGCTTGAAGATGAAAAGGTTGGTCTTATTATCTTTGCTGAAAAACCGGAAGTTATTTTTTATCCCTTTGAAAAAATAACAGAAGCAGATATTGAGAATCTAACCATAAAAGGGGGAGGTTCCACAGACATACTTTCTGCCTTTTCTGTCGCAAATTCAGTTCTAACAGCGAAGGAAAGGATAGTAGTGCTCGTTTCAGACGGGAGTGATGAGGATCTTAGCAAGGTGGTAGATCTTATCAAACAGTCAGGAATTAAAGTGGTTTTTTACGGAGTGGCAACAGAAAAAGGTGGAAAAGTTCCCGGATACAACGCACTTTCCAGATTAAACATGGAGATGGTCAAAATAGCACAGTCAAACGGAATTTATGTTAAACCTTCCCAGACAGATGAGGATATTTCTAAGATACTCAGTTATATAAAAAATATCTCTGATAAAACAAAAACGGTTCTTCTAAAAATGCATTACAAAACAGACCTTTCCCCATTTTTAGCCCTATTTTCTTTAGGGTTAATAACAGCCGGATTTTTATTGAGAAGATTTGGATCTGTTTTTATATTTCTTATTTTTCTATCATACCCATCTTACAGCGGGGAGATAAAAGGATATTTTTATTATGCTGTAGGAAAGTATAAAGAGGCAGCCTCCGAATTTCTTCGGGAAAAAGATCCTGAAAATATGTACAATGCAGGACTTTCTTATTATAAAGCCGGAATGTACCTGAATGCCCTATCTGTTCTAAAAAAAGTTAAAACAGATGATCCTGATCTTAAGAAAAAGGTTCTTTATACCCAGTCCCTGTGCTATCTTGCACAGAAAAAATACAAAAAAGCAGAAAAGCTTTTAAGCCAGCTTATTGAACTGTATCCTACAGAGGAGAGGATAAGAAAGCTGTACCGGTTTGTTAATATGGTTTACAATCTCCGGCAAAAACCTGAAGAAAAAAAGACTATTGTCAAAATAAAAGAGAAAAAATCAAAACATTTCAAAACGGCTCCTATGGAAATAGGAGAAAAAAATCCGTGGTAAAGGAGGAGTTATGGAAACAATAAACAGAATAAAAAATGAGCTAAAAAAAGCGATAATCGGGCAGGAAAGAATGATTGATGCCCTGCTTATAGGTTTAATAACAGAAGGACATATCCTTCTTGAGGGTATTCCGGGGGTTGCAAAAACAACAGCTGTCAAAACCTTAGGTAAAGTTCTTAACCTTAGTTTCAAAAGAATTCAGTTCACCCCTGACCTGATACCGTCAGACATATTAGGGGGAGAGATCTACATAATAGAAAAAGATGAGTTCAGGGTGAAAAAGGGTCCAATCTTTACAAACCTTTTACTTGCTGACGAGATCAATAGAGCACCTGCAAAAGTCCAGTCTGCCCTTCTTGAAGCTATGCAGGAAAGACAGGTTACCATAGGGGAAGACACTTTCCCGCTTGATGAACCTTTTCTGGTTATGGCAACACTTAACCCGATAGAAGAAGAAGGGGTTTACAACCTTCCTGAAGCACAGTTAGACAGATTTTTAATGAAGGTAGTTATTGATTATCCCGATGAAAATGAAGAGTATCAGATATTAAAACTTGTTACAGCAAGGGAAGGTATATCAAATGAGGAAACTGAAAAACCTCCTGAACCTCAAACTGTTGCAGAAAAGGAGGAGATACTGAAGCTAAAAGATGCTCTCAAAAACATTCATGTTGACAAAGAGGTTGAGAAATACATGGTAAATCTAACGATGGCAACAAGAAATCCTGAAAAATACGGGATACCGAAAGAGTACATCAGGCTGGGATTAAGTCCACGGGCAACTATTAATCTTTATAAGGTTTCAAAAGCTGTAGCACTCCTTAACGGAAAAGATTACGTCTCTCCTTCTGACATACTTTCCCACATTAAAGATGTTTTCAGACACAGATTTATAATTTCGTTCCACGCAGAAGCTGAAGGAATTACAACAGATGACATTATTGATATGATTGTAGAAAAAGTTCCTATGCCGTAGGTGAAAGATGGATAAAACAAGATTAATCACCATCAAAATAAGACAGAAAGTCCTCAGCTTTTATGAAGGACTGCACAAAGCATTAAAGTTTGGTGAAGAAGATGATCTGAAAAACATAAGGGAATACACATATGGAGATAATGTAAAAAGGATAAACTGGATCATCACCGCCAAAGAAAAAAAACCTTTTGTGATAGAAAGGGAAGAAAGAAAAAATCAAAACATCATAGTAGTTCTGCTTCTGGATCAGGAGATGCTGTACGGAAGTAAACTGCAAAAGCTGTATGAGATATTCAGCATTCTTGGATTTTCAGCCCTATATCAAAAAGACAGGCTGAACACTTACATTTTTACAGACAGAATGGAGAAGTTTTTCCAACACCGGAACACTTTCTCGGCTGTGGAAGATGTTTTAAAATTTGTTGATACTATTCCTCTTAAGGACAAAAGGCTAAAAATTGATCAGATAGATAAATACCTTTTGAGACACAAAAGATCCATAGTTATTCTTATTGGAGATTTTGTTTATCCGTTTAACATCTCCCGGATATCATCAAGGCATAAACTTTTTATCATAAAAGTCAGGGAAAAAGATGAGGAAGATCCAAAAAAATATACCGGTTATCAGCTAAAAAGCTTTGATCTAAAAAGGAGGATACCTTTTCTTATCAAGCCTATGGTAAGGAACTACATAAAAAACCTGAACAGTATTGACGAAAATCTAAGACAGCATGCTGTCTTAAAAAGAGTTCCTGTAAAAACCATATACACCCATGAAGACCCGTTTCTAAAATTGAGGATTATGTTTAGTTAGAGTCAGCTTTCCGGTAATTTTTCCACATATATTGATCTGCTTGGAAATGCAAATGAGGATCCGTTCTTTTCAACAATATCCATAATCTTCAGATTTATATCCTGCTTTATCTGGACATACTCAAGCCAGTTTGAGGTGTTC
>JALVEY010000036.1 GCA_027030485.1 Persephonella sp. | reverse complement strand
CTATAGTGCTTATAGCATGCTTGTAAACAAGCTGTTTTTCACCGTTAACATCAAGGAGGATTGTAAACTGGTCAGATGCAAGGATTTTTCCTGTTATTCTTGTTCCTCTCGTAAGATAAACAACCACTTCCTTACCTTCCTCTTTCAGCTCCTCAAGAAGCTCGTCCTGTATGTTCATTTTTTATCCTCCGTTGTTATATTTTTTTATAATTGTATCTAAAAGTTTTTCCTTTGTATAGTTAGATAGATCTATTTTTTCCCAGCTTTTATCATGTTTTAGTTTTGATCTGAATGTTCTAATCTGTCTTTTTGCAAAATCCTTTGTGTTTTTTATTATCTCCTCCTTTGCTTTTTCTAATGTGGTTCTGCCCCTTATGTATGGAATCAGTTCTTTATACCCTATAGCCTGTTTTGCTGTTAGTGTGTCTTCATAACCTAAATCTAAAAGCTTTTTTACCTCATCAACAAGCCCTTTTCTAAACATCTCTTCCACCCTTGTCTGTATCCTTTCCATCATTTCTTTTTTTTCCCTTTCAAGCACAAAGCCTATAAAGTTATATCTTTTTTCTTTAAATCCATGTTTTTTGTGAAAATAAGAAAAAGGTTTTCCTGTCAGCATATAAACCTCAAGCGCTCTTACAACTCTTTTTTTATCATTTATGTGTATTTTTGAGGCATATTCAGGATCTATATCTGTAAGCTGCTCAAAAAGCAGACGGCTGTCTTTTTTATACAGCTTTTCCCTTAACTTCCAGTCTGTAGGTGGAGCATCTGTCAGTCCGTAAATCAGAGCATGTATGTACAGCCAGCTTCCCCCAACAACGATAGGAACTTTTCCTTTTTTTATGATTTCTTTAATGCTTTTATCTGCAATCTCCATAAAATCCTTAACTGAAAAGTCGTAGTCAGGATCAACAACATCAATTAGATAATGCTGTATCCCTTTCCTTTCTTCTAAAGACGGCTTTGCCGTTCCTATATCCATATACCTGTAAACCATCATAGAATCTGCACTTACAATCTCACCATTTAATCTGTGGGCAAGTTCTATAGACAGATCCGTTTTACCTGTTGCTGTTGTTCCTGTTATCACGATTATTTTCATTTCATACCTTTTGCTGTTTATTTTTGGTATAAAATATACAAAAAAATAAAAAATTTTCACAGAAGGTACATTATGAAAAGAAAAGGTGCAAAAACATCAATAGAAAAGGCTCTTGATCTTATTGAGACATTAAAGGAGAGGGATAATCTGGGAGTTACAGAGCTGAGCGGTATTCTGGGTCTAAACAAAAACAATGTATTCAGGATACTTGCCACCCTTGAGGTCAAAGGTGTAGTTGAACAGGATAAAGAAACAGGACATTACAAACTTGGGATGAAACTTCTTTCTCTGGAACATTCTTACATAGAAAACCTGCACTTTTTAAAAAAGGCAAAGCCTTTCATGAGAAATCTCAGGAATAGAACATTAGAAAGCGTTTATCTATCAATACCACACAAGAACTCAATCGTTTATATTCATTCTGAGGAAACAAAAAGATCAGTTCTGGTAAACTCAAGAATAGGAAAAAGGTATCCTGTTGATAAAACAGCTTCAGGTAAGGCCATAACAAAAGGGAAAAAAATAGGAGGATTTTTCATTGAGGAAGATACAAACGGTGCAGAACCTGAAGTAACCGAAATCGCAACAGTTATAAGAGACGAAACAAAACAACCAATAGCCTCAATATCAATCTTAGTTCCTACTGAAAGATTAAAAAAAGAAGACAAGGAATTTATAAAAAGTATGCTCTTAGAAACAGGAGTGGGTATATCTAACCAGTTATAACGTTCTACTAACAAAAGGTATTTTAATATCAGTCCTCAGAATATTTATGTATACCATAATAGATCTGAAAGTCTTTCCAGTTATACCATTATAATCCTCCCTGTAAGACAGATTGAACCTCCAACATTTCCTATCAAAGGCAAATGTGAAGGATTTTCTCTGGATATAACCTAATTTTATGTTGCTCAGAACAGAACCTGAAAGGCTGATGTTTTTATATTTTACAGAGACAGAATTTCTGATCTGATTTACAGTAGGAATAGAGCTAAATATACCTTTATCGTAGGAATGGGATATGGAATAATTTAACCAGCTGGCAACCGGAATGTTAAGTGTTGTTATAGATCTAACAATCTGGTTAAACCTAAAATCGTAGTATAAGGTATTTTCTCCAGAAAAGCTATTTATACGAAAATAAACCCGATTTTTAAAAGGTTTTTTATGTCCTTTAAGCTTGTTATTTCCCAAGTAGTAATATTTGTTAAACGTGTAGCCAGCAGATACTTCCCACGATAAAAAATTTAAATTCTTAAAATTAAGTACATTAAAAATAGAAAAATCAAGATCATAAGCATCGTTTACCCTATCTTCTCTATCAAAAAATGGTAGATTTTCCTGATTAACTTTAGACACTCTTTTAAAACTTAGCTGTGGAATAATAGAGTGGTAAAAATCTGTGTAATCTTTCACAACGGTATATCTCAATCTATCTTCAAAAGAAAAAAGATTTCTTGTAGGGGTTCTATCAGCACTTCCCTCTTTCGTCATATAGTACCACGTAATTCTTGGAGAAAATTTAAGCAGATTTGAAAACCCACTAAAATTATTGAAAATTTCAAGGTTAAGGGTGTTGTCAGATCTTATACCTGCATCACCTTTTTCTCTGTAAAAGTTTGTATTAACTGAGAGAAAATCAAAATAAACAGGAAGTCTCTCAAAGAGCTTCTTTTTTTTAAGATAGTATCTAATTTCTGGAAGTCTCTGGAGCGTTAATTCGTTATTATCCTTTGTTAAATCGTATATAAAATCAAAGTTTATCTCAAGGGTAAATCTTCTTCTGTCTATAAGGGCTATCATCTGGGATTTTGTATATGATTTATATCTCATGTCAGTTGCATTGTAAATATCTTCAAAGTAATAAGGATCACTTGGAAAATCATAAATAAGCGAAAGATCAAATTCTTCATAATGGAGTTCTGAACGTCCTGAAACCCTCCATCTATTTTTTAAAGGGGAAAGATTTCTGTTCTCCCACCATTTGCCTGTATTTTCTGAAAAAAAACTAAAATGTCCGGTATAAAAACTATCCCCAGACAGTCTATTTCTGTACTGAATATCCAGACCGTTTCCCTGTTTATTCCTGTAGTCATAGGTAAAAGTCATATCAGAATGTCTGGTTAACACAAGATAAAATGGTTGTGTTATTTTAAAATCATTATAACTATCTTGTCCTATCTGTGGAAAAAGAAAGCCTGTTTTTCTATTCGTTGCAGGATAAGAAAAGTATGGAGAGAAAAAGATGGGTATTTTACAAAATCTTAAAGAAATATTGTAAAACTGAACTTTATCCTCCTTAATTAAAATCCCCTTTTTTGCTTTTATGTACCAGTCGTACTGTTCAAAGGAACATGTTGAAAACTCTCCATCATAAAAGATATATTTATCCTTTAATTTTTTTATTTTTTCTGCTTTTATGTAGTAATGCTTTTCTACCAAACCTTCAACATTAAAAAATTCTCCGTTGATTCCTTCTTCATCAATCCAGCCTTTTTCTGCCTTCAGATCAAATCTATCGGTCTTTAGGTGTATGTTTCCTTCCAGATGGATTATTTTGTTTTTTTTGTCGTATATTATCCTATCTGCTCTTAAAACTCTGTTTTTGTATTTTACGATAACCTCCCCTTCAGCCACTATCTCTCCCGTTTTTTTCCTTTCTATCTTCTGGGCTTCTATAGAAACAGGCACCTTACCGAAAGAAGACAGAATAAAACCTAACAATCCAAAAACTGCTATTATATATCTGCCCAAATATTTTCCCCACAAACTTTTGTAAGATAAATATTATATCGGAGTTTCAGATGGAAAAACCAAGAGAATGGCTGAGGGAAAAAAGTATAGCAAAAAAAGTGCTTTCACAGGCTAATGTTATATTTGAGGTTGTTGATGCAAGGATACCTCTTGAAACAAGAAACAAGGTGATAGAAGAGCTGGCTTACAATCAGAACAAGAAACTTTTTGTAATAATTAACAAAGCTGACCTTGTACCAAAAGAATTTGCAAAAAAGGCAAAAGAAGAGATACAGAAGGAATACCCTGCAGTTTTATTTTCTGCACATAAAAATATTGGGAAAAAAGATTTAGACAGGATCATTAGGGATCTGTCAAAAGAAGGCAAAATAATCAAAATAGGAGTGTTAGGTTATCCAAATGTTGGAAAATCCTCTCTGATAAACAGCCTGAAAAAAAGGAAAGTGGCAACAACATCTCCAAAGCCTGGAATGACAAGGGGAGAAAAACTGATAAAACTTTCAAAAAATGTGTATCTTATAGATACCCCCGGAATTATTACCCTTGAGTTTCAGGAAGACCTTGCCCTCAAGGGATCGTGGATACCTGAAAAACTTGATCAGCCTGTTGAGGTTGCCCTCAAGCTTATTCAAAAAATTACAGATAAAAGACCTGAAGGGATAAAAGAAACTTACGGTGTTGAACCTGAAAAAGACCCATTAAAAACCCTTGAAAAAATAGCTCAAAGACTTAACTACCTGACATCAGGGGGACTGGTAGATATAGAAAGAACAGCTAAAAAAGTTTTATGGGACTGGATAAAAGGAAAGATTAAAGCTTACTGGCTTTAAGATTTAAACAAAAATATTTTTTTCGCTATCTCTCTTTGACGGTCCATTATATATTTTGCCACTTTGTCTCTATCTTTTTGCTTCATATCTGTAAATTTTATGCCTATTCTTATAACACCTTTTCCTGCCTTTCTCCTGTACACAACTATACCTTTGAGTTTTATAATATCATTCCTTAATTTTATCTCAAGCTGACATTCTTTCCCTTCCTGGACACATTCTTTTTCTTCTTCTGAAGTTATTATGCCAACCCCTGCCTCACTTATATCATCTGCACAAAGCTGATGCCCATCCACAGTTATAAAAACCGGATCTTTTTCAGATGTTTTTACCCTGACATAGGTTCTGTTCAATTTTTGATCCAGAGCGTACGAAGGAAATGATGTTGCTATTTCTTTCTGATCATAGGCAATGACTGTAAGAATATAAACTTCCCCGTTATGCTTGAAATATATATGCCTTGTATCCTTCAATGTGGGAAGTATCTTTTTATCAGCTTTCCATAGTATTTGTTCAAGGGTTTCATCTATATCAGCTATTTCTATTGTTCCAGTAATAGGAACTTCTTCATAAAAAACTACAACATCAAGCCTTTTTTTCTTTTTTATCTCACCTATAAGCTTCCATAAAGATTTTGAATCCTTCAACTTTCTCTTCTATACTTATTTTCGGAGGAAACAATGTCTATTATAGACTATATAGAGATTTCTTTCATAAAAGGGATTGGAAACAGGCTGATTAAAAAGCTAATTGATAGATATGGAAGTGTAGGAGTAATCCTTAACAATCCAGAATTTTTAAAGGAAGATTTCGGAGATAAACTGTATGATATTGTAAAAAACAGAGAAAAAAATCTGAGAAAAAAAGCTGAAGAGGAGATAAAAAAGGCAGAAAAGTTAGGTTTTAAGATTGTTTGTTTAGAGGATAATGAATATCCAGATATATTGAAAGAAATTCCCGATCCCCCAGCATATATATATCTATCGGGAAGTTTTCCTAAAGATATTCAGCTTGTATCGGTTGTAGGAAGCAGAAAACATACAGTTTATGGAAAATCAGTTGCAAAAAAGGTTGTTAAATCCCTTGTTGAAAACGGTACTGGAATTGTATCAGGTCTTGCCTCAGGTATTGATAGGATCGCACATGAAACAGCTTTGGATAACAACGGCTTTACAGTCGCTGTTTTAGGTGGAGGTGTAGATCAGATATTCCCATACGAAAACAAAGATATTTACAGAAAAATCAGAGATAAAGGTCTGCTTGTGTCGGAATTTCCGATAGGTAAAAAACCTTCAAAATTTACATTTCCCATAAGAAATCGGATAATCGCAGGACTTTCCCTCGCAACAATTGTGATTGAAGCGTCAGAAAAATCTGGCTCGCTGATAACAGCCCGTTATGCAAATGAGTACGGAAGGATAGTTTTCTCAGTACCTTCAAACATTACAAATCCCCACGGAAAAGGAACAAACAATCTTATAAAAGAAGGTGCTGTTCCTATAACAGATATTCAGGACATATACGAAACAGTTCCCTATCTAAAGAAAAATAACGTATCCCCTGAACATAAATTATCCAGTATAGAATCTGTTATTTTGGAACTATCCTCTTCTCCAGTACATATTGATATGTTGTCTGAAAAATCTGGTATAAAGGTAGATGATCTGATGTTGATACTTTTTGATATGGAGATAAAAGGCATTATCAGCATAGACAACGGCATGGTTTTAAGAAATATATAGGGGCAGAAACACCCCTATCATTCGTAAAGAAATCTGTTTTTAGGCTCTTCCCCTTCTTTGACTTCTTTAAGGGATACTTTTGCTCTTCCCTGCTCATCAATGTCTATAACTTTTACCGTCAATATATCACCAACTTTTATTTTGTCTTTGGCAGATTTTATTCTGTAAGGGGCTATCTGTGAGACATGTAGTAGAGACAATTTTCCGGGAAGAAGTTCAACAAAAGCCCCGTAATCTTCAACCCTTGTTACTTTACCCATATATACCTCGCCAAGCTCAATATCCATAATCAACTCTTCTATCATCTGTCTGGCTTTCTCACCGCTTTCCCCATCAACAGCGTATATCCTTACAAGTCCGTCAGGCTGGAGATCAATCTTAACTCCGGTCTCCTCAATTATTTTTTTGATGTTTTTACCTGAAGGTCCTATAATGACAGGGATTTTTTCAGGAAGAACCCTCATTGTTATTATCTTAGGTGCATGTGGGGAAAGTTCAGGTTTAGGCTGAGGAATAGCCTGGTACATAAGATCAAGAATGTAAAGTCTTGCCTTTTTCGCCTGCTGTAGTGCGTCCTGAAGTATCTCTTTTGTTAAACCTTTTATTTTTATGTCCATCTGGATAGATGTTACACCGTCTCTTGTCCCTGCAACCTTAAAATCCATATCTCCAAGGTGATCCTCATCTCCAAGAATGTCTGTTAGGATCACATACTCATCTCCCTCTTTCAAAAGCCCCATCGCAATACCTGCAACATGCTTCTTCATAGGAACACCTGCATCAAAAAGGGAGAGAGATGCTCCGCACACTGTCGCCATAGATGTTGAACCATTCGATTCAAGGATTTCAGAGACAACACGTATTACATACGGAAATTCTTCTTCAGGAGGGATTAAAGGTTCTATAGCCCTTTCAGCAAGATTTCCGTGTCCTATCTCCCTTCTTGAAGGGGCTCTTGGTGGTCTTGCTTCTCCAACGCTAAATGGAGGGAAGTTATAATGGAGCATAAATCTCTTTTTGACTTCGTCCTCTTCTATACTTTCCTCTATCTGCTCTTCGCCTGGTGCTCCAAGGGTTGTCGCAACAAATGCCTGTGTCTGTCCCCTTGTGAAAATGGCAGATCCGTGAATTCTGGGAAATAATCCTGTTTTTATCCATATAGGTCTTATCTCATCTGGTTTTCTGCCGTCAATTCTTACTTTTTCTTTCAGGACCTTTTCTCTCATTACAGAGGAGACTATATCCTTGTAGATCGTTTCAACCTTTTTCTCTTTATCTTCCGGAATCTCTATCTGGGAAATAGCCTCTTCGTATATTTCTGAAAGTTTCTTTCTTCTTTCTTTTTTGTCAAGAATGTTTAAAGCATGTTTTACTTTTTCTTTTACAAGAGATTCAAGTTCTGCTTTTATTTTTTGTTCTATCTCATCAGTTTTAACTGCTATTTTTTCTTTTTCTCCGGTTTTTATCCTGAGTTCTTCCTGTATCTCAATAAGCTTTTTTATCTCATCATGGGCAAACATAACAGCATCAAGGATAATTTCTTCTGATACCTCTTCGCTTCCTCCTTCAACCATAACGATGGCGTCTTTTGATCCGGCTACAACTATGTCTATATCTGACTGGTTTCTCTGCTGGTACGTTGGATTAACAATAAACTGCCCTTCAACCCTTGCTACCCTTACTCCTGCGATTGGACCCTCAAACGGTGCTTCCGATATATGAAGTGCTGCAGAAGCACCCACAATAGCAAGAACATCAGGATCAAATTTATCATCTGCAGACAGGGTCATTGCTGTAATAACAACATCATTGAAGAAACCCTTAGGGAACATAGGTCTGATGGGTCTATCAATAAGCCTTGAAACAAGAATTTCTCTTACGGAAGGTTTTCCTTCCCTTTTGACAAATCCGCCGGGTATTTTGCCGTAAGCGTATGTCTTCTCCCGGTACTCAACAGTCAAAGGAAAAAAATCTATGTCAGCCTGTGCTTCTTCAGAGACTACAGCTGCCACCATAACAGCCGTTTCTCCCTGTCTTACAATTACAGCACCGCTTGCCTGTTTTGCAAAATAGTCTGTTTCAATTGATAATGGGACGCCGTTTACCGTTGATTCAACCTTTATTATATTAATCTCACCGACTTCTCCCATTATCTCTCTCCGGTAGTTTCTCTTATTCCAAGCTCCTGAATAATCTGTTGATATTTTTCGGGGTTTTTCTTTTTTAGATAGTTAAGAAGTTTTCTTCTTTTGTTAACCATTCCTATAAGACCTCTCCTTGAATGAAGATCTTTTTTGTTTATCTTGATATGTTCTGTCAGGTTTTTAATCCTTTCTGTAAGGATTGCTATCTGAACTTCTGGAGACCCTGTATCTCCTTCAAATCTTCCGAACCTTTTTATCAATTCCTGCTTTTTCTCCTGCGTAATTGACATTAACGAAAACCTCCTGATTACAGATTTTTAACAAAAAAGAATTATATCACAAAATTATGTGATATTTATATTTCTTGAACAAATTTTTCAAATTTATGGATGAACTCTTCTCCAAAATGGTTATTTATTTCGTATCCTACAGAATTTCTTTTTAGAATATATGCTGCTATTAAAGTAGTTCCAGTCCCTGCAAAAGGGTCTAAAACGACATCTCCTTTAAAAGAGTACATCTTTATTAATCTTTTTGGAATTTCTATAGGAAAAGTAGCAGGATGTTTAGCCTTTCTGTCTGGTTCAATGAACCATATACCTTTAGTATAGTCTATCCATTCTTCTTTAGTTAACTTAGAGTTTTCTTTTATTGATTTACTAACTTTCCTTCTTTTTCCTTCTTTTCTAAAAACTAATATATTTTCAAAAATGCTATCAAGAATTTTAGGCGTTGGAGGATAAGGATAACTACCAAATAAAGGTTTCCCTTTTAATGCTCCATTATTTGCGTTTCCTTTAATCCAGATAATTTCATCAAAAAATATAAATCCTATATCTGTCATGCTTTTTATAACATCAGCAACAATAGGATAAAGAAAGCTTTTCTTTTCAACTTTTAATCTGGATTTCATATTTGTTATATTGATTACGAAAGTTCCTCCTGATTTTAAAACTCTATAACATTCTTTAAAAACCTTTCCTAAATTTGCCAGGTATTCTTCATAATTTGATTCATTTCCTATACCATTTCCATAATTAATGTAATTAAAGTAAGGGGGAGAAGTAATTATTAAGTCTACCTCATTATTTTTGATCTCTTTCATATTATCCGAACTTTTAAAGAAGAATTTCAATCTGTTATCTATCTCAATTCTATCTGTTGATATTTTGATTTCATATCCGGGTATACTTTTTTCAGGCATCCTTTTTCCCCTAAGTTTAACAGATCTTAATTATGTTTTATTGTATAATATGTCTGACATCAATTAAACAAAATTAAGTAAATGGAAAAAATTAAAGTAGATTATGACACTTTTATAACCTCATTATGGTTTGCATGCTCATCAGCATCCCAAACTTTTCTCAGAACTAAGAAAAGCAAAAAAAATATAAATCTCCATCTGTGGCGGATTTTTACCGGGAAGTTGGGTGAATATTCCTTCTTGAAGTGGTGTTTAGATTATGGAATTGTATCATCAATTGATTTCCAAAAATTTAGATCAGAGTCCTTCAGTATATATTTTGGAACTACAAATGTTGATAGTTTTGATTTAGTAATAAAAGATTACTCTTTAGACATTAAAACGACACCTAACCATAAGAATAGATATATGATTGTACCTGAGGATCAATTTGAGAACCATTCTAAGGACATATATGTTGGACTTTCAATAAAACATAAACTTTCCATAGGTAAACTTTTTAATATAAGCTGTACAGAGCTTAACGAATTGTTTAACAAAAGGAGGTACAACAGTTTCCCATCAATTGTTGTGAACATACATGGGTTTATCAGTAAGGATGATCCGAAATGGGAAAAATCTAAAGAAAATGATATGATATGTCCTGAGAAAAAGTGTTATAAAATAAAACTTTCAGAATTAACACCTATAAAGGAATTGAAGGGGTACATATTCAGGAACAATATTTAAATTTTTTTATTTTATGTTTTTTAATATATCAGGAAGTTTATAAAAGTAAAACAAGATTTTTTTCCATTTTGACCACTCTATAGCTTGAAAGCCTGAGCCGTAAACTTTGTTTGGTTCAAGATCCTTTGCAACTCCAGATTTTGCAGCAACAATAACATTATCCCCTATTGTTATATGATCAGCAACCCCTACCTGACCTGCAAGGATAACATTATTTCCAATCTTACTACTTCCTGCTATTCCAACCTGAGATACAAGTATCGTGTTTTCTCCGATCTGACAGTTATGGGCTATCATCACAAGGTTATCTATCTTTGTCCCTCTTTTTATAACAGTTTCATCCACCATCGCTCTGTCTATAGTTGTATTTGCCCCTATCTCAACGTCGTCCTGTATAACTACTCTGCCTATATGTTTTATTTTTTTGTGTTTTCCACCTTTCTGGTAATAGCCAAAACCGTCAGAGGCTATTACTGATCCTGAATGGATTATCACATTCTTCCCTATAATCGTATCTCTGTATATAACAACATTTGGATATAAGGTGCTGTTTTCACCTATTATTGTGTTTTTTCCAATGTAGCAGTGGGGATATATTTTGACACCATCTTTTATCTCAACATTTTCCTCAATAACCGTGAAATCTCCAATATAAACATCTTTTCCTATTTTTGTACTTTTTGATATTTTTGCATTTTCTGATATTCCTGTTTTTTCTTCCTCAGGAAACATTATCTCAATAAGTTTGTAAAAAACTAACTGCGGATCTTTCACAACTATCTGGGGTATCTGTAAATCTAACTTTTTAAAAGTCAAAACTGCAGATGCTCCGGTTTTTTCAAGATCCTTTAGATGCTTATTATCGGCAATAAATGTTAGATCACCCTTTTTTGCAGATAATACATTTTTAAGACCTTTAATATCTATATTTCCATCGGTATTTACAAGCTGTCCATTAAATATTTTTGCAATTTCTGAGAGTTTCATTACTTTTCCTCATCAAGTCTTTTTAAAATCTCATTTGTTATGTCTATGCTTTTATCAAAATAGACCACTCCTCCCAGTGCACCACCTATAAAAACAAGGTCTATATTTTTTTCTTTTGCATATTTTTCTGTAATCTCTCTTATCTGAATTATAAGTTCTCTTTCTGCTTTTGCTTTCATCTGTGAGAGTTCCTCTTCTGCCTCCTGCTGAATTTTTTGACCTTCAGACTTAAGATCAGCAAGTTCCTTTCTTTTTTTCTTCTTCGCCTCCTCGCTAAGAACAGGGCTTTCAAGCTGTTTTTCAATAGAAGATATTTTTTTGTCTATCTCATAAAGTTTTTTCTGGTAATACTCAACCTTACTTTTTATTTCTTTTTTGAACTCCTGTCCTTTTTTTGACTGATTCATAACTTTCTGAACATCAACATATGCTATGTTTTGAGCTAATGTAGTACCTGCTACAAACAATAAGCTTATGATAAAAAGTAAAAATCTTTGCATCATTTACCTCCTTTTTAAAAGAATGTTCCAAGAACGAAACCTATTCTTGAAGCTCCTACACCTTCAGGGGGGTTCAAAACCTTACCGTAGTATATATCAATAGGTGCCATAGGTGTTACTATCTTTAAACCAGCTCCAACTGAGTAAAACATATCTTTAAATGGACTTCCTGAATTATAACCTTTTCCCATATCTGTAAATACATATCCCCATAAAAATCTTTGTGCAATAGGGTGTGAAGCCTGAAGATTAAAAACTATTTGCTGTTTTGAACCTATCGGATCTTTATTCTGGTCATAAGGTCCTGCCATCCCGTAATCAAATCCCCTTATGGAAAAATCACCACCTACGAAGAAGTACTCATCAAGAGGTATTTTATCAGTCATCTTTTCTACTACACCGTATCTCCCTTTAAAGGACAAAACCCAGTCTGTATAAAAGAGTTTGTCGGGTACAAATTTTGAATAGCTGAAGTGTGTTTTGTAAAAGCCCCTCGTCCCATAACCTACTTTAAATGTTATGCTGAAGTTGCTTCCCCTTGTTGGAAGTATTGGGTTATCAACATCTGATCTTGTAAAATTAAGAAATGTTGAAACGAGGCTGTATGATCCTGCCTGATCTTTTATTCTCTGAGGGGCATCTTCTGTTATATCTTTGTACTTACCCTTTTCAAATGTTATCCCCGTTCCTACTCTCCAGTATTCTGATAACTCCCAAGAAAGTGTAGGTGAAAAACCCTGCTTAACAGAAACAAATGTAGTGTAATCAACATATCTGTCATAAAGACTAAAACCAAGGTTCACCGGTTTGTAAAAAGCCCATCTATGTAGATATGAGATCTGGTTATTTCTGTATGTTGAACCCACCGTAAAAGATATTCCTGCGGTATCACCGGTTCCTAAGAAGTTTCCTTTTCTTAAAGATAGGAAAAAGGACAGACCTGTAAGCTGGCTGTAGCCAGCTCCTATTGAAATCTGACCTGTAAATCTTTCTTGAACTTTTACATCAACATCTAATTTACCTTCTTCCTTAACATGGGGATCAAAACCTATCATATCGTAAAAACCAAGAGAATAAAGTCTTGATTGGGACCTTAATAAATCCTGCCTTTTAAAAAGATCTCCAGGGGCAAACCTTAACTCCCTCCTGATAACGTAATCCCTTGATTCATAATTACCTGATATATCTATCTTATCAACATAAAATATCTCTCCCGGTTGTATATCATAGACAACTTTGACAGTTTTCTTACCTTTGTCAAGCAGTTTTTCTACATAAATCATTGTGAATATAAATCCAAGCTCTGTGTACTTATCAAGAATTTCTTTCTTTAATCTCTCTATAATCTCTCCATTATAATAGCTACCGATCTTAAGGTCTTTTTTAAATCTTCTTATGATCTCATCATCTGTGTAATACCTGTTGTTTTTAAACTCCACACCTGAAAGTCTATATCTTGGACCTTCTTTTATCCTGATCGTTATATAATACTCTTCACCATTTTTCAACTGTATATCTGGTTTATCTACCTGAACTTCAAAAAACCCTTTTTTTATGTACAACTCTCTAATTCTTTCAATATCTTCAAGAAGAACATCTTTTTTAAGTCTTGGATTAAATCTGAGCTTCCATATACATCTTTCTTTTGTTTCCATAACATCTTCTATTTCATCTTCATCTAACTGTTTGTTACCGATTATCTTTATCTCTTTTACATAGGCTCTTTTACCTTCATCTATTTTAAAAACAAGTGTATTTCCTTTAAAATAATAGGTTATTTTGGTGTTGTAAAAACCTTCCTTTTCGTATTTTTCTTTTATTGCTTTCACCATTCTATTTATCTCATCAAGGGAAAAAACTCTACCAAGACCTTTTTTGATGGATGCCATCTTTTCTGCAAGCTCTGGTCCTATGGTTGAGAAAGGAATTGCTCCTCCTGACTCAAGTCTTTCCTTTGTCTGAATACCTAAAACCTGCATAAGATCTTCATCCGACAGCTCTTCATTTCCTTCAAACTCAATCTTCTGTACAACAGGAAGCTCTTTAAAAACAAATATCAGATCTATACCGTTTTCTGTGTATCTTGTGTATGTTTCTATGTCTCGGAAATATCCAAGCTTATAAAGATCCCTTAGTATGTTGACAATATTATCTCTACTTACTACAGCTCCTTTTCCCAGCGGAATAAGAGGATATATAAGTTGGGGGCTAACGTATTTTAAACCTTTTATCTCTATCTTTCTTAATCTGTAAACTTTTTTAACTTCTTCTGATATTTTTCCAGGTTTTAACTGTGGTGTTTCCTGTGATTTGGCCGGTGCTAAAAAAATGAAGAAAAACAAAAATAAAAAGGGGATAATCCCCCCTAAGATGTTTATCAAGTTGTTGCTACTTCTTTGACTTTTTTCTTTGAGGCTTTCGCTTTTGGTTTTTTCACCTTTATACCAATTGATCCATCTTTTTTGATAATAACTTCTGCTGTAGATCCTGGAGGTAATTTCCCTTTCAGTATCTCTTCTGCAAGCAGATCCTCCACAAGAGATTGTAAAGCTCTCTTTATAGACCTTGCACCAAACTCTGGTTTGAATTCTTTGTCTATAAGATAGTCTACGAACTTCCTTGAAAGTTTTACAGTTATTCCCCATTCTTTCAGCCTTTTATTTATCTCTTTAAGTTGTATATCAATTATACCTTTCATTACTTCTTTGTCCAATGGTTTAAACACTATGATCTCATCAAGTCTGTTTAAGAATTCCGGACTGAAATGTTTTCTTACCTGTTGTAGAACATTTTTCTTCATTTCTTCATATTCAAGCATTCCAGCTTTTTTTTCAAAACCAAGACTTTCTGATTCAAGGATAAGCCTTGCACCAAGATTTGATGTCATAATTATTATCGTATTGCTGAAATCTACCACTCTACCAAAAGAATCTGTTAATCTACCGTCATCAAATATCTGAAGGAATATATTGAAAACATCCGGATGTGCTTTCTCTATCTCATCAAACAGTATAACAGAGTAAGGTCTTCTTCTGACAGCCTCAGTAAGCTGTCCGCCCTCTTCATAACCTACATATCCTGGAGGTGCACCTACAAGCCTTGAAACTGTATGTTTTTCCATATATTCAGACATATCAAATCTTATAAGAGCGTCTTCTGTTCCGAAGAGATATTCGGCAAGGGCTTTAGCTGTTTCTGTTTTTCCAACTCCTGTTGGTCCGAGAAACATGAATACTCCTATAGGTCTGTGAGTTCCCTTTAGACCAACGCTGTTTCTTCTTATAGCCTTTGATATAGCTTCTATGGCCTCGTTCTGATCAACTACCCTTTTGTGAAGTTCTTCCTCAATATGGAGAAGTTTCTCTGCTTGTGTTTCTGTAAGCCTTGCAACAGGAATTCCTGTCCATTTTGCAACAACCAGAGCTATATCGTCATCTTTTACCTTTGGTTTTTTTACTTTCTTCTTTTCTTTCCATTCAGCTTTTAATGTCTCAAACTTTGCTCTGAGCTTAAGTTCTTCATCTCTAAGCTTTGCTGCTTTTTCGTAATCCTGTTCTTTTGCAGCTATTGCTTTTTCTTCCTCTATTTTCTTTATCCTTTCTTCTATTTTTTTAAGTTTTGGGGGAAGAGCCATCTCTCTTATTCTGACCCATGCTCCCGCTTCATCAATCAGATCAATAGCCTTATCAGGAAGCTGTCTGTCTGTTATGTATTTAACCGAGTAATCTACAGCTTTTTCTATAGCAGATTTTGTGTATTCAACCTCATGGAACTCTTCAAACTTTTTCTTAAGACCAAGAAGTATTTTTATGGTATCTTCCGGAGTTGGAGGTTCTACTAAAACAGGTTGAAATCTCCTTTCCAGAGCTCCATCTTTTTCTATATACTTCCTGTACTCATCTATTGTTGTTGCACCAATAACCTGAATTTCTCCCCTTGCAAGGGCAGGTTTTAACATATTTGATGCATCTATAGATCCTTCTGCTGCCCCAGCTCCAACAAGTGTGTGAAGTTCATCTATAAACAGGATGATATAAGGTGCTTTTTCCAGTTCTTTAAGGATATTTTTAAGCCTTTCTTCAAACTGACCTCTATACTTTGTTCCAGCAACAAGAGCAGCAAGATCAAGGGCTACTATCCTTTTCGACTGGAGTGGTTCAGGTACTTCTTTGTTTGCTATCCTCTGGGCAAGACCTTCAACTATTGATGTTTTTCCTACTCCAGGCTCTCCTATAAGAACCGGATTATTTTTCCTCCTTCTTGAGAGAATCTGGATAACCCTGTCTATTTCCCTGTCTCTGCCTATAACAGGATCAAGCTTACCTTCTCTTGCTAAAGCTGTTAAATCTCTGGAAAATCTGTCTATGTTTGGTGTTGGAACCTGTTTTACCTGCTCCTGAGGCGGTATTTCTCCAAGGATCTGGAGTATCTCCTTTCTGATGGAGTACTCGTCTATACCAAATCCCCTTAAAACTCTACCTCCCAAACCTGTTTTTTCTCTTACAACACCTATAAGCAGGTGTTCAGGTCCTACAAACTGGTGGTGGAGTATTCTCGCTTCTTCCACTGCAAACTCAAGAACTCTTTTTGCGTCAGGGGCAAAAAGAACCTCCCCTGAATGACTGCCATGAACCATCTGGGAGGTAAGAGTTCTTTTAACTTTATCAATTGTTAAACCAAATCTTGACAGAACAAGAACAGGTATGTCTTCTTCTTCCAGAAGAGAAAGAAGAAGATGTTCACTTCCCAGATAATTACTTCTGTATTCTAAAGCTTTTTCTCTTGCATTAAGTATTACTTTTCGTGCTCTTTCTGTAAACTTCTCAAACATATCTAAACACCTCTTTTTTTCTTTTTCGGTTTAGCCCTTTAAATATATACACAAAATATATTTTTCAAGTCTGGAGTCTTCCATCCCGTAGAAAAACTATCCTATCACAATATTCTGCCACTTCTCTGTCGTGGGTGGCAATGACCATAGTCACATTATTTTTTTTATTAAGCTCTCTCAGTAGTTCTATTACAAGATGTGTGTTATAGCTATCAAGATTTCCTGTAGGTTCGTCTGCCAGAAGAACCGATGGATTATTTACAACCGCCCTTGCAATTGCAACCCTTTGCTGCTCTCCACCTGACATCTGTGAAGGTTTGTGATTTAGCCTATTTTTAAGTCCCAATCTTATTAGTATGTCTTCAGCTTTTTTCCTTGCTCCACTTTTATTATAAATTTGAGCAGGCATCATAACATTTTCAAGTGCTGTAAACTCTGGAAGAAGGTAATGAAACTGAAAGACAAAGCCTATGTGTACATTCCTAAATCTGGCAAGTTTTTTTTCTGAAAGTGAAAAAATATCCTGATTTTTGATAAAAACTTTTCCTTCTGTAGGAATATCTATTCCTCCAAGTATATGAAGAAGTGTACTTTTTCCGGAGCCTGAAGGACCCATAAGAGCAACCATTTCTCCTTCTTTAACGGTTAAGTTTATTTCTTTTATCGCTTCTATATATGTGCCGTCGAGAAAGTATTTTTTTCCCAGATTTTCCGTCTGAATAATGTTATTCATACCTTAAAACCTCTGCAGGAATGTCTCTTGAGGCAAAATACGCTGGGAGGATGGAAGACAGGAAACATATTCCAAGGGAAGAAACAAATACAGATCCTATATCAAAAATTGATGTTTTCAGGGGAAGGTAATCTATCATATAGACTTCAGGATTAAGTTTCACAAGTTGATAAGTGTCTGCAAAATATATAACAGTATAACCTAAAAGTGTTCCAAAAATCGTTCCTGATATTCCTATAAGCATACCCTGCCATAAAAATGTTTTTAGTATAAAACCATTGTCTGCTCCTATTGTTTTGAGTATCGCAATATCTTTTCTTTTTTCCCTCGCCTTTGTTATCAGAAGGCTTGAAACATTAAATGATGCTACAAGAACTATAAGAGCAATTACCAAGAACATGGCAAGTTTTTCAAGCTGAAGAGCCTGAAAAAGACTTTTGTTTAGATCCATCCATGTTCGGACAAGGTATGGGTAAGATATATACTTTTCAAGCTGTTTTTTTACTACATTTGCCCTGTAGGGATCTTTAAGTCTTATCTGAATTCCTGTAACCGCTCCCTTCATATCAAAAAACTTTTGGGATTCTTCTAATTTCATCTGAATATATGTTGAATCATACTCATACATACCAAAATCAACAATTCCTGCAACATAAACCTTTTTGATCTTTGGAAGATAACCAAGCGGCGTTTTTCTACCAAAAGGGGACATTATTCTGAAAGAGTCTCCAACCCAGACATCAAGGAAAACTGCAACATCTTTTCCTACAAGAACATGGTTTTCTTTTTTTAGATCATCATAATTTCCTGCTATTATTTTTTGGTTTACTTTCATTATTTTTTTATCCTTTTCAGGATCAACCCCTCTGATATTTACAGATTTAACATTTGCCCCTTTTGATGCAAGAGCCTGTGAATAAATAAAAGGCTGGTAATCCTGTATATCTTTTATACTGGAGAAATATTCATAAAGAGATTTGTACTCTATAAAAGGTCCTGTCATCTTAAAAATAACGATATGGGGAGATGTTTCCAGAATTTTTTCTTTCAATCCCCACTGGAAACCGCTCATTACAGCAAGGGTTATCAAAAGAGCTGAAACCCCAACTGTAATACCTACGAAAGATATAACGGTCATAAATGATAGAGCCTTAGACCTTAAAGAAAAAAGATGTCTCAGAGCGATTTTTATATATAGAGGCATTCTTTATTATTCTCCTATCTCTTTAAAAAGTGATTCTATTATATCAGTCATTGATATTATTCCTTTTATCTCGTTGTTTTCCACAACAGGAAGCCTTTTAATATTAAAATTCACCATCATTTTAGCCGCATATTTAATGTCTATTTCTCCTGAAATTGTTATTGCAGGCTTTACAGCAACATCATAAACGTTAAGAAGATCTATATCTCCTTCCTCCATGTAAATAGCTTTGAGAATACTGGTATAAGTAATTATCCCATAGGCATCGTGAGGATGTTGTTTATCAACAATTAGAGCCTTAACATCCCTTTCTTTCATCATTTTGAGAGCTTCTTTCAAGGTCGCTGTAGGTTGAACAAGATGAACACTTCTGCTCATTATATCCCTTACAATCATTAAAAACACCCCCTAAATTTCTTCCTCTAATTCTTTTTGAAACTTTAAAACTTCTTCCCTGTTAATTCCTGATAGATGTTCTAAAGGAAATGTAAATGCTATTCCCCTATCTTCCTTCTCAAGTTCAAGTTCTTTATTCAGTGCTTTTAATACTTTTAGGGCAAGTTTTTTTTCAAGAACAAATATCAAAATACTTTCTCTACCTTCATAGGTAAGACCAAAAAAAATCTTTTTTTCCTTTAGACCTATTCCTGTTCCGTGAAGAATTGTCACCCCTCCTGCTCCTGCATTTCTTGCTGTTTCAATAGCTTTTTCTTCTAAATCTTCACTTACTATCGCAACAAGAACAGAGAACTTCACCTTCATCCCTCCTTTGTTTTTTTAATTAAATACTCAGCTATTATTCCGTACCCCATAACTGTCATCATAGGGAATAAAGAGGCAAAGGCAATAAGTCCAAACCCATCAATAAGAGGGTCTCTTTGGGGAATATTTGTTGCAAGACCAAGCCCAAGTGCAGCAACAAGAGGAACTGTTACAGTTGATGTAGTGACTCCACCACTATCATAAGCTATAGGAATTATGTACTTAGGAGCAAAGTAGGTCATAACTATTACCAGTATATAGCCTACAATAATATAGTAGTGTATAGAATCTCCTTCCACAATCCTATAGCAGCCAAGCGCTATACCAATAGCAACACCCAAGGCAACAAAAATCCTTAAGATAAAATCATTTATTCTTCCTCCACTAACTTCTTTTGCTTTCATCGCAACTGCTATTAAAGCAGGTTCAGCCATAGTTGTGGAAAATCCTATCAAAAATCCAAACATGTATATAAGAAAAACATTTTTCATCTCTGTAAGTTGTAAAGCCATCGTTTCCCCAAGGGGAAAAAGTCCCATGTCAAGTCCCACTATAAAAGAGTAAAGACCTATGATAACAAGGATTATTCCTATTCCTATTTTTTTTGGATGGGGTATTGACCGTTTGATTACGAAAAGCTGGAAGAAAAATATTACAGTAAGTATCGGAACAATATCTTTAACCACACCAATGAAATCAAGGAAAATCTCAGTTAGCCAGTGGGGTTCATGTTCAGAATAGGTAATTTCTGAAATGGGAAGTTCTGATTTTACCATAACGGTAGGAGACTGAAAAAAAGCATAAACTACCATACCGTAAAGCTGAACAAATATCATTGGAGTTAAAGAGGCAAAGGCAATGAGTCCAAACCCATCTATTACCGGATTTCTTCCTTTTATACTTGAAGCAAGCCCTATACCTAACGCTGTAACCAGAGGCACAGTTACGGTTGACGTTGTTACTCCTCCGCTGTCGTATGCCAGCCCAACTATCTCAGCAGGGGCAAAAAATGTTATAAGAACCACTATTACATAACCAAAAATTATGTACCAGTGTATAGGGTGTCCCAAAATAATTCTTAAAACCCCGAGAGCTATGGCAAATCCAACGGAAACAGCAACGGTAAATCTGAGCCAGAAAGCATCTATCTTTCCTCCTGATATAATAGAGGCTTTATCTGCTATAGCTATCAATGCAGGTTCGGCTATAGTAGTTGAAAATCCAATTAGAAAGGAGAATATTAAAAGCCAGAAAAGAGAACCTTTTTTAGCAAACTCATTTGCAAGATTTTCACCAAGGGGGAATATACCTGTTTCAAGACCCTGAATAAAAACAGCAAGCCCAAAGGCAACGATAGAAAGACCTAATACTATAGATATTATATTCTGGGGAACCTCCTGTATTATAAAAATCTGGAAGATTGCTATAACCAGTATAATAGGTAGAAGATCCCTGACAGATTCCCTTAAAAGATGAATAAAGATCTTTATTTGAGACAAAATTTTTTCCCTAAATTATGTTATATAATTCTTTAGTTTAAAATATTATAACATCAATAAAAGGAGAAACAGATGATAATAGGAACACCCTTATCCCACAATGCCACAAAAATTCTTCTCCTTGGAAGTGGTGAGCTTGGCAAAGAGTTTGCAGTAGAAGCCTTAAGACTTGGTATAGAGGTAATAGCTGTTGACAGCTATGAATTTGCTCCTGCACAGCAGGTTGCTCAAAGATCCTACGTTATAGATATGAAAAATGGACAACAGATAAAAAATATTGTTTACAGGGAAAAACCTGATTTTATCGTTCCTGAGATAGAAGCTATAGATACCCTTATGCTTCTTGAACTTGAGAAAGAAGGATTTACTGTGATACCGTCGGCAAAAGCAACAAACTACACAATGAACAGAATAGGGATAAGAAGACTTGCAGCTGAAGAGGTTGGTCTTAAAACCTCTTCTTACAGGTTCGCATCAGATATAGAAACGTATAAAAAAGCTGTTAAAGAAATAGGTCTCCCTGCTGTTGTTAAACCTGTAATGAGCTCTTCAGGAAAGGGACAGAGTATTGTAAAGTCGGAAGATCAGATAGAAAAGGCATGGTACTATGCCCAGGAAAATGCAAGGGGTAAAGGAGGAGAGGTGATTATAGAGGAGTTCATTGACTTTGATTTTGAAATAACCCTTTTAACTGTCAGAACCCAAGATCAGGGGACACTTTTTTGTGAGCCTATAGGTCATATCCAGGTTGAAGGGGATTATTACGAAAGCTGGCAACCTCAACCTATGAGCCCTGTTGCCTTAGAGAAAGCAAAAGATATGGCAAAAAAAATAACAGATGCACTTGGGGGATACGGTATATTCGGGTGTGAGCTTTTTGTTAAAGGGGATAATGTATGGTTTAACGAAATATCCCCAAGACCCCATGATACAGGTATGGTAACTATGATTTCACAGAACATGTCCGAATTTGAGATCCATTTACGGGCTATCTTAGGACTTCCTATTGATATAAAAATGATTGCAACAGCAGCTGCTTCTTACTGCTTCCATGCCCCTGATTGGGGAGTTGCTCCGGTTTATGAAGGTATTGAAAAAGCTCTTTCGATTCCTGATACAAAAATAAGGATATTTGGTAAACCAACTACCCGGCCAAAAAGAAGAATGGGTGTTGTCCTTACAACAGGAAATAGTATTGAGGAGGCACGGAAAAAAGCTAAAGAGGCAGCAAACCGTATAAAAGTTTTAATTTAACCTCCTACATCTTTTAAAAGTTATTTATGATACTTTCTGAATATGTAAGTTCTCTCTTTTTTACAATTATTGATCTCATCAAGTACTTTTTGCTTACACTCATCCTCATCAAAGCAAAAACCGTTGTCTTGATATTCCTTCAGCATATCCCACATTACCTTACCTTCACACTGGGTCCATATTTTTCTATAATCCTTTCCCTTTGCTTCTTTTAGACATTCTTCCATTCTATTTACATAATTTTTACATTCCTTTTTGATCTCTACCGTCTTTTGGGACTGGACAGGCTTTTTTTCAATAGTTTTTACATCCTTTTTCTCAGAAGCACACGAAAATAAAACAAAAGAAACGGCAAATAAACCAGACAAGAAAAACAGCTTTTTCATAATACTCTCCTTTGGTTAGTATTTACTTACATAAAGTATTACTTAAAAATGCCTATTTCCTTAACATAAATCAATGTTTAAAATGTCTCATTCCTGTGAAAACCATCGCTATTCCGTGTTCGTTTGCAGCCTGAATTACCTCTTTGTCTCTTATAGATCCTCCAGGCTGGATAATAGCTTTAATTCCATGTTTTGCAGCTTCATCAATACTGTCTCTGAACGGGAAAAATGCCTCAGATGCCAGAACAGATCCCTCAGTTGAAAATCCAAATTCAGATGCTTTTTTTACTGCTGTTTCGAGACTGTCAACCCTTGAGGTCTGTCCGGGACCTATACCTATAGTGGCTTTATCTTTTGCAATCACAACAGAGTTTGATTTAACATGTTTAACAACCTTCCAGGCAAAAAGAAGATCATTAATCTCCTCAGGGGATGGCTCTCTATCTGAAACAACCTTCCATTCACTGTAAAGTCTCAGATCCCTGTCCTGAATGAGTATTCCCCCGCTTATTCTTCTATAATCAAGACCTTCCGGCTGTTTCTCAAAGTTTTTTATCTTCACAATTCTGAGATTTTTCTTTTTATCTGTTAGAAACTTAAAAGCTTCTTCCTCAAAATCAGGGGCTATTACTACCTCCAGGAATATCTCTGTCAACGCTTGAGCCGTTTCTAACTCAACAGGTTTGTTAAAAGCAACAATGCCTCCAAAGGCAGATTTTGGATCCCTTGAAAGTGCCTCTCTGTAAGCATCAGCCTGATTATCTCTAACTGCTACCCCACAGGGATTGTTGTGTTTCACAATAACGCAGGCTGTCTCATCAAACTCCTTTACCAGATTTACAGCAGCCTCAACATCTAAAAAGTTATTGTAAGACATTTCTTTCCCATGAAGAACCTCACTCTGTGCGATGGAAAGCCCATTATACTCTGTTGGTGATACATATATGGCAGCTTCTTGATGTGGGTTTTCACCGTATCTAAGAGAATATCTTTTTCTGAATGGAATAGAAAATTCTTCAGGAAATTTTTCATTTATCCCGAATTTTTGGTTTAAAACATCTGATATTACGCTGTCATAAAATGCTGTATGCCTGAAAGCTTTTAAAGCAAGTTTTCTTCTTGTTTCTATAGATGTTTCTCCTTTTTCCTTAAGCTCTTTTATCACAAGACCATAATCTTCTGGATCAACAACAACAGTTACAAATTTATGATTTTTTGCTGAGGCTCTTACCATAGCAGGTCCGCCAATATCTATGTTTTCAATAATTTCATCAAGGTCTGCCCCCTTTTTAACAGTTTCCTCAAAGGGATAAAGGTTGATTGCAACGATATCTATAGGGCGTATATTATGCTCTTCAAGCTGTTCCATATACTCCAAGTTGTCCCTGACTGCAAGAAGACCACCGTGTATCTTTGGGTGGAGAGTCTTAACCCTGCCTCCCATTATTTCAGGAAATCCTGTGATCTGCGAAACCTCAATAACAGGAATCCCGTTTTCATTTAAAACCCTTGCTGTACCAGATGAGGAAATAATCTCAAAACCAAGATCAACAAGATTTTTGGCAAACTCAACAACACCTGTTTTGTCAGATACCGAGATCAGAGCTCTTTTTCTCATCTATTCCTCCTTAATTAATTTTTGAAAAAGAAGTAGTATATTAAAAAACCGGAAAACAAACCAAGGGACACAATTCCTAACTCTGCTATAAAAAGTATTGAAGTGTCCAACTTGAGGAGAAATTTATCAAACAAAAATACAAGAAACGGTAAAAACATAAGTCCTGTAAGAATAAGAACAGCGGTAAAGGGATTTTTTCTTTTTTTCGGTGGCGTTTTCTCCATAATAGACCCTCTTATTGTAAAATATTGTTAATTCAAAATTTCTCAGGAGGTATCAATGAAAAATTATAACATTGCAATACTTGGAGCGACAGGAGCTGTTGGAAAAACAATGCTGAAGGTTCTTGAAGAGAGGGGTTTTCCTGTCGGAGAGATAAGGCTTTTAGCATCAGAAAAATCTGCCGGTAAAGAGATTGAATTTATGGGAATAAAATACAAAGTACAGACGGTTTCACCGGAATCATTTGAAGGAATAGATATAGCACTTTTTTCAGCTGGAGGATCAAGAAGCAAACAGTGGGCTCCTGTTGCTGCAGAAAAAGGGGCTGTAGTGATAGACAACAGTTCTGCTTTTAGAATGGAAGATGATGTTCCCCTTGTTGTTCCTGAGGTTAATCCTGAAGATGTGAAATGGCACAAAGGGATAATAGCAAACCCAAACTGCTCAACAATACAGATGGTGGTAGCTCTTTATCCAATACACAAAGCAAAAAAGATAAAAAGGGTGATTGTTTCAACATATCAGGCTGTATCAGGAGCAGGAGCAACAGCGATAAAAGATCTTGAGGAGGAAACGAGGGCATACTTTGAAGGGAAGTATTACTACCCGGAAGCTCTGCCTAACCATATAGCATTCAATGTCATTCCCCATATAGATCTATTTCTTGATAATGATTACACCAAAGAAGAGATGAAAATGTTCCATGAGACAAGAAAGATAATGCATGCTCCAGACATAAATGTGTCTGCAACATGTGCGAGAGTTCCCGTTTTTTACGGGCATAGTGAGGCTGTTGTAATTGAGACTGAAAATCCTATTACACCGGAAGAGGCAAGGGAAATTCTCAAGAATGCACCGGGAGTCATACTTGAAGATGATCCAAAAAACAATGTTTATCCTATGCCCATTGAGGTGGCTGGAAAAGATGAGGTGTTCGTGGGAAGGATAAGAAAAGATCTTGCATTTGAAAACGGTCTTTCAATGTGGGTTGTGGCAGACAACCTGAGAAAAGGAGCTGCGACAAATGCTGTCCAGATAGCAGAACTTCTCATAGAATACAACCTCATATAAGCCGTATATGGCATATAGGAAAATATTTATATATAATTTAATATAACCACTTGATTTATCGGGAGGATGGGAGATGAGATTTTTAAATACTATATTTTTATTATTTTTTCTTATTATACTGCCCTCCTCCCTTAAAGCAGACGAAAAGCCTAAAACTATTGAAGAACTAAAAGAAAGACTCAAGAAAAAGGAAGGGAAACCTCCTTTAAACAGGGCTGTTTCTGAAGGAAATATAAAATTAATAAAAGAACTGATCCAGAAAGGAGCAGATGTAAACAGCAAAGATGCTATCGGATGGACTCCACTTCATGAGGCTGCATTTAAAGGGAATGTTGAAATAGTAGAGTACCTAATAAAGAATGGAGCTGATGTCAATGCAAAAGATGATAACTGGGAAACCCCCCTACACCTTGCAGCTGGACAGGGTAATCTAAACACTGTGAAAATTCTCTTAAAATACGGAGCTGACATTAATGCACGAACAAAAAACGGTTCAACTCCACTTCATTATGCAGCAAGACACGGTCATGTAGATGTTGTAAAATATCTGGTGGAACACGGAGCTGATGTAAATGCTGTAGATGAAGATGGTGATACACCCCTTCACGAATCTGTATTTTGGAATCATAAGGAGGTTGCTAAACTCCTGATAAAATTAGGGGCTGATCCTAACATAAAAGACAAGTTTGGACATACACCGAAGGATTATACTCAGGATCCAGAATTCCTTAAAATATTAAGAAAATAGGTAGCATAATGTTGTCAAAAAAGATTATTATGTTTCTGCTTGTTTTCCCTTTGTTAACTATATTACCTTCAATGGAAAAAAATATAACTGTTTTCCGAGCCTTTGCTGAAACGAGAGAAAAATTAAACCGTAAACTGTTTGAAGCGATAAAATTAGGGGATGCTGAACTTGTTAAAGAACTTTTAGAAAAGGGTGCAGATGTTAACGCAAGGGATAAGAACAATTACACACCTTTGTTAAGGGCGGTTAGTAAAGGAAATTTAAAAATAGTAAAAATCCTGATTGAAAATGGTGCTGATATAAACGCAAGGGAAAAATTTTTCGGATATGCCCCGATACATATTGCAGCGATGAAAGGATATACCGAAATACTGAAATTACTCATAGAAAAAGGTGCAGACGTAAATGTAAAAGACAAATATGGGGACACTCCCCTTCACCTTGCAGCACTTGAAGGACATGTTGACATAGTTAAAATATTAATTGAGAAGGGAGCTAATGTTAATGCTTTGAATGCCAGAAGATGGACCCCACTGCACAAAGCTGCATTGACAGGAAAGGTTGAAGTAGCAAAAATATTGTTAGAGAATGGTGCTGATATAAACGCATGTGGAAGATCGAGAGAAACCCCTCTTCATCTTGCTGTTATGAGGAAACATAAGAAAATGGTGCTTTTTTTAATCAAAAAAGGAGCTAACATTAATGCTAAAGATATAAGAAAACGTACTCCCCTTGATTATGCGAAAGTTGAAGATCTGAAAAAGTTGCTCCAGAAACTGGGAGGGAAAAGGGGAAGTGAAATTTTTTAAGGAGGAAGTAAATTGAGAAGATTTTACAAACTGTTTATAAGTGTGGTTTTGTTTACTATTCTCCCTGTTATTTCTACACATGGAAAAACAAAAGCTGAGCTTAATAAGAAATTAACCGAAGCAATATCTCAAGAAAATGTTAAAGCGGTCAAAGAACTAATAGAAGAAGGTGCAGGTATAAATGTTAAAAACATTTTAGGTAATACTCCCCTTCATCTTGCAACAATCAAGGGAGATATAAATCTTGCTAAAATGCTTATAAACAAAGGTGCAAACATAAATGCACAGAACCTTGAAGGATGGACTCCTCTCCATGAAGCAGCTTTTTTAGGATATGATGAGATTGTAAAACTACTGTTAGAAAATGGGGCTGATGTTTATGTAAAAAATAGTGAAGGGGATACCCCCCTTCATCTTGCAGCTCTTGGAGGACATCCTACAGTAGTCCAAATATTAATTGAGGCTGGCTCCTCCATAAACTCACAGAACAGTAATGGCTGGACGCCTCTTCACCATGCAGCATTCAGAGGAGAGTATGAGGTTGCAAAGATACTCCTTGAGAATGGAGCAGACCCAAACATAAAAGATAAAGACGGAGAAATTCCTTTACACAAAGCTGTAATTCAAAGAAAGTTTAATCTGGTTAAAATACTCGTTCAAAAAGGATCGTATATTAATGCGAGGAATAATAAAGGCAAAACCCCTCTCCATCTTGCACTGGCCGGAAGCGACATAAAGGTTGTAAAATTTCTGATAAACAATGGAGCTGATGTTAATGCTCAGGACAACGATGGATGGACACCTCTTCATGAGGCAACTTTCAGAAGAAAAATAGAGTTAGTTAAGCTGTTAATTGATCGGAATGCAAACGTTAACGCAAGAGAAAACAAATACGGAGATTATGTTTTACATGTTTCAGCAAGAAATGGAGACAGTGATTTAACAGAATATCTTATAAAGCATGGAGCAAAAGTAAACGTCGAAGATGAGTACGGAGATACACCCCTTCACATAGCAGCACTTGAAGGTCATTTAAAAGTTGCTCAGGTTCTTATAAAACACGGGGCAGATATAAATGCAAAAAATAATAAAGGGTGGACACCTTTATTTAAGGCTGCTATGGCAGGCAAAATAGATGTAGCCAGGCTTCTTATAAGTCGTGGAGCTGATGTTAATCTTAAAGGAAAATACAAAGAAACCCCTCTTCATCTTGCAGTTCTGAGAAGACAGACAGAAATGGTTAAATTTTTAATAAAAAAAGGGGCAGATGTTAATGCAAAAGATCTGAGAGGAAAAACGCCTCTTGATTACGCAAAAGTCCCAGAAATCAAAAAGATACTACTTAAAGCGAAAGCAAAACATATTTAAAAGAGGGGATTTACCCCTCCTTTTTATCCTCTGGTTTTATAGCAAAATCCTCCGGTTTTATGTTTTCAAGCATTTTCCTGAATTCTTCAAGTTCTTTATCCCTTTCAGGATTTACATCTAATATCTCTGTTTTATGATCAGACACTTTTTTGGTCTCTTCAGCTTCTTTTAATTCCTGTTTTTGGGAAGATTTAATAATTTCCTTAATATTAACTTTTTGAACAACGGTCTCTTCAAGGTAGATAGGAGCATCAAACCTAAGGGCAATATTTATCGCATCACTTGGTCTTGAATCAATATGGAGTTCTTCTCCATCCTTTTCAATAATTATCTCAGCTATGTATGCATTATCCTTTTTGTCTATAATTGCAATCCTTTTAACAGTTCCTCCTAAAGATTCAATAATATTCTTTACAAGATCATAAGTAAGAGGTCTGGGGGTTTCTACACCACTTTGTTTCAGTATTATCCCTTCCGCTTCAGAAATTCCGATCCAGATAGGAAATATTTCATCTTCATTCTTTATATTAGCAAGCATAACTATCGGAGAACCTGTTAAAGAATCAAGTCCTATATTTCTAACCTTAACCTGTATCATACCATTACCTCCAAATTGATAAAAATACTATAATATTTTCTACACTATATAATATAGATTTTTATAAAAATTTCAAGATATGAATAGTTGCCAAAGTCATATTTTTTTATATAATTGATAAGTAGGAATAGATGGAGGACGTAATGAGATACTTTACACTTTCAGAGGCTAACAGCATACTGCCTCAGATAAAGCTCTTAGTAGACGAGATAAAAGAAAAAAGAGGAAAACTTTATAAGGTTATAGATTCCTATGAAGAGGAGTTAGAAGGTTCAAACGATGAGCTTGAGATAATGTACTTAAAAACAGAAATAAATGAAACAAATGAAGAAATTAATGAACTTATTGAGATAATAGAAAGCTTCGGTACTTATGTTAAAGGGATAGATCCATTTCTTGTAGATTTCCCTGCCTTGCATAATGGAGAGGAAATTTTCCTCTGCTGGAGAGAAGGTGAAAACTGTATAGAATACTGGCATAAAGTTTCTGAAGGTTTCTCAGGAAGAAAACATATATCTCTGCTTGAAGATAAACTACCTGACGAAAAAAACAAAACAGGTATTTAAAAAGCTTTAGATTAACAAAATACTGTTTTATTACATTGCATTTATTGAATTTGTGTGATTAAGAACCTTTTTATTTCCTAAAATCACTTTAAAATTAGCAAGATTATTCAGTTAAACCAAGTTTTTTATTACTTCTAATTTGATGGGTTTTATCTGAGCTACACAAAACTTTTCATCCCACTACTTTATAATCCCTGATCTTCACAAAATCTTTTATTCTTTCAGCCATCTGATCTGGAAGAAGCCCAAGCTCTTCCTCAAGCTTATCTATTTTTCCATGCTGGACAAATTTATCTGGAATTCCAAATCTAAGAAGTTCATTCATAGATCTGTTATCAAGAATATACTCGGCTACTGCAGAGCCAAATCCACCGTTTAAAGCTCCATCCTCCATTGTAACTATATATTTATGTTTTTTCAGAATTTCATTTAAGAGATTTTCATCTACAGGCTTTATAAATCTTGCGTTAATTACTGTCGGATTAAATCCATGCTTTTTAAGTTGTTTCCTGACATCTAAACCTTTTTGAACGTATTTCCCGACGGCAAGTATAGCTATATCCTTTCCTTCCTCAATTATTTCCCAGCTTCCTATCGGTATTTCATTAAATCCTTTTCCCCCTTCACCAACAGCAGAACCCCTTGGATACCTGATAACAAAAACCTTACCGGAATTAACGGCTGTATAGAGAAGGTCTCTCAGTTCTTGCTGATCTTTTGGTGCAGATATAACAATATCAGGTATAGCCCTCAAAAATGCTATGTCGTATACTCCGTGATGTGTTGGGCCATCTTCACCGACAAGACCAGCTCTGTCTATAGCTATAACAACAGGCAGATGTTGAAGTGCTATGTCATGGATAACCTGATCGTAACCCCTCTGTAGAAATGTTGAGTAGTAAGATAAAACAGGTTTCATACCTTCAGCTGACAACCCTGCAGCAAACGTTGCAGCGTGCTGCTCCGCTATACCAACATCAAAAAATCTATCAGGGAATTTCTCGGCAAACTCTGAAAGACCGGAACCTTCTTTCATAGCAGGCGTTATCGCTACTATTTTTTCATCTTTCTCTGCAAGTTCTACTAAAGCCTTTCCAAAAACCTTACTCCAAGATGGGGGAGAGCCCACCTTTTTGATCGGAACACCTGTTATCTTATCAAATGGAGATATGCCGTGAAATGGGGTTGGATTTTGTTCTGCAGGGGTGTATCCTTTTCCTTTCTGTGTCAGAACATGAATAATAATAGGTCCCCTCATTTTTTTAACATTCTCAAGGGTTTTTTCAAGTTCAGCAAGATTATGCCCGTCTATAGTTCCAACATATGTAAAACCAAGCTCCTCAAATATAATTCCGGGAGCAAAAAGACCCTTTACATACTCCTCAAACTTCCTTGCTATCTTAGCCCCTGACTCTCCAAAGACCTTTTTTATTACATCTTTTAATGTCTGCCTTGACTTTTGAAAAACTTCATTTGTTATTATTCTGTTGAAATATGTGAAAAGAGCCCCCACGTTTGGAGATATAGAGATCTGATTGTCGTTCAAAATCACTATAAACCTGTCAGGATCAAGCCAGCCAGCATGGTTAAGCCCTTCAAAAGCCTGTCCTGCAGTCATAGCCCCATCGCCTATAACAGCAACAGTCCATCCATCTTTTTTAAGAAGATCTTTTGCCTTTCTCATTCCAAGGGAGGCTGAAATAGATGTACTGCTGTGACCTGCCCCAAAATGATCATACCTGCTTTCTGTTCTTTTTAAAAATCCTGATATTCCCTTATACTGTCTTAAGGTTCTAAACTGTTCCTTTCTTCCTGTAAGTATCTTCCAAGAGTAAGCCTGATGACCGATGTCCCACACAATTCTGTCAACTTCCGGATCAAAAACCTTAAGCAGTGCAATGGTAAGCTCAACAACTCCAAGTGAAGGACCTATATGTCCCCCGTTTTTTGATGTTACATCAATTATGTAATCTCTTATCTCATTTATAAGGGTATCAAGGTCTTCTTCAGAAAGTTTTTTTAGGTCTTTATAATCTTTAACTCTGCTTAGAACCGTATAATTTTTCATTTTTCCACCTATTTAACAGGTTTTATATGTATAAGTTTGCTAAAATAATATAATAAACCATAAGAGGTAAAACTTCATTGGATAAATCTATTCTAAGTGAGATAAAATTCAACTCTGAAGGTCTTGTTCCTGTTATAACCCAGAGCTACTACACAGGCAAAGTCTTAATGCAGGCTTATGCGAACAAAGAAGCGGTAGAAAAAACAATAGAAACAGGATACGCAACATACTACTCCCGTTCCCGCAAAGAACTATGGGTAAAAGGGGAAACCTCAGGCAACAAACAAAAAATAGTGAAAATAAAGATAGACTGTGACGGGGACAGCATACTGTATCTGGTAAAAGATTACGGGGTAGCATGTCATACTGGAGAAGAAAGCTGTTTTTACAGAAATATTGATCTAAAAAAAGAAGAAAAACCTGACGCATACGAGATATTCCACGCCCTGTATGAAAAACTTCTCCAGAGAAAGATAGAAAAGCCTGAAGGTTCTTATGTTGCAAAGTTGTTTGAAAAAGGCTCAGACAAAATAATCCAGAAAGTGGGAGAAGAAGCTGTAGAAACTGTAATAGCTTTAAAAAACAAAAACAAAGATGAGATTATATACGAAGCTTCAGATCTAATATTTCATCTCATTATAGCCCTTGTTGATGCTGAAGTTAAGATACAGGATCTTCAAGAGGAACTACTAAAAAGATATAAATAGGAGATATCCATTGGCTACAGCTTTTTTAAGCAGAGGTGGCTATTTCCTGATAGAAAAAAAAGAGGGAAAGGGTCTAATAAAAAACCTATACAAAACAGATTACACAGCAGGAGAAAATTATTACTACATTAAAACAACCCAGATGAACCTTGAGAAACTTGAAAGATATTTAGGCTCTGAAAAAATTGATAAGAGCTGTTATTTATTTGAGCTGCAAGAAGGACTGAAGAACTCTAATTTCTCCCAAACAACAAAAAAAACATATTTTTCTGTAAATTTGGCATTCCTGAAAACATTAAATAAAACACCCACTGAGATTACAGATAAAGATATAGAAAGATTTTTGTCAATCTTAAAAAGAAGAGGAAAATCGGAAAGCACATTAGGGGTTGCATACAGTGCTTTAAAATATTTTTACCACAACTTGCTAAAAAAGATAGATTTCAGCGGTATAAAAAGACCTGTTTCAAAAATACCCATATCAGGAACATTATCAAGACAGGAAATTAAAAGGATTTTAGAGAATATAAAAAACATTAAACACAGATTATTAATTGAAGTGGCATACAGCTGTGGTCTAAGACTTCAGGAAACAGTAAGAATAAAAGTTGAGGATATAGATTTTAAAGACGGTATTCTTACTGTTAGAAAAAATTCCAGAAAGGTTCCCATTCCTGAATCTCTTGCCAGAAAGTTAGAAATATTTAAAAAAGACAGAAAAAAAGGGTATATATTCTTTTCAGAGGGAAACACAGAAAAACATCTAACCCCAAGATCTGCAGAAGAAATATTTAAAAAAGCTTTGAAAAACTCAAATATTAATAGAAACTTATCATTTAAATCACTTAGAGATTCATTTGTTGCCCATATGTTAGAAAAAAAAGTTGATCCTGAAATTATCAGAAAAATAATAGGCGTTAAGAAGAACCAGTTTGAAAGTAAATATAAGCTTTACTTCAAATCATTTAATGATCTTCCTGATCTTCTGGATTTTAAGGATCTATCATAAGGTTCGTATAATACAAAATTTTTATCCATTGTCTGTAACCTCTGCCATTCCAAATTAATCAAAAAAAGGAGGTTCACAGATGCGAAAGTTTACCTTTCTTACGGTTATATTCTGTTTAATATTCTCATTTAGCTACAGCTCAGATGATCCTCTTATGAAGAGGACAATCGTTTCAGATCTTGAGATTATTGTCGGCGATGCCTCTAAAGATGCTGTAGCCACTTTTGATTTTAGAAGGAGAATAACAAGAGGAATAGTAGCCCAGCTTAAAGAAGAATACGACAGACATGACGAAATTGGAGGAGGGAATGTTTTAGGAAACTACAGAGACGAAATAATTATCGGATTTGGAAAGGACAGAGGACCTAAAAGTCTGAGAGGAAAAATAGCGATAATTTCCCCTAAAAGATTTACGGTTATCAAATCTTTTGATGTTAGATTTGAAGGTTATGACGACATGACTGTCGGAAATGTGTATGCCGACAGGGGAGGCTACGACGAAATTATCATAGGTAGTGCTGCAAGGGACACAATTGAGGTTTATACAGGGGGAGGAAGAAAGGTTGCAGCCGTCAATGTAGGATTTGAAAGATACGACAAAATAGCATCAGGTGATGTTGATGGGGACGGTTATGATGAGATAATACTCGGTGATGCTTCAAAAAATGAACTTAGAATATTCAAAATTCTCGGAAGGAAACTAAAAGAGGTAGGAAAAATCAAAGCATCTGGTATTTTTGACAGAAAGGACAAACTGTCTGCCGGAGATGTGGACGGGGACAATGTGGACGAGATAGTTTTTGTCAATAACGACGGGACTGTACATTTTTTTATGTTTGACAACGGCATGGGATTAAGACCTCAAAGTAATGAAAAATTTAGACCTTTAAAGGTTAAATACGACAAATACAGCCATGTTGCTGTAGGAGATGTCAATTCTGACGGAAAAGATGAGATAGTAGTCGGATACGCAAAAGATGACAAAATACATATTTACACATTAATGGGGGAGGAAATAGGATCAATCAACGCAGGAATTGAAAGGTACGACAGGATTGCTCTCCTTGATTTAGACGGGGACTCACTTGTAGTAGGAAATCCTACAGGACCAAAACCTATGGTGATTGAAAATCAGGTGATAGCAGTAATTAATGAACCCCCTAAAGAAAGGTCTATCTTCGGTGAACCTGACAGCCCAGATTCTCTGGGAAAACTGTACGCCTCATACGAAAATAAAGAGCAAAAAATCACAGAACAAACCGTTACGGCTATAAGCAGTTTCACATTATCAACCCAGCTTTCAGCAAAAGGAGGCATACCCAAAATAGCCACAGCCAGTATAAAACTTAAACAGCAAATAAAAACGTACAGCGAAAGAACAAAAGGCAAGTCTTTATCAATTACGATAGGTCAGAACATGAATGCAGATGTTTATGAAGATCGTGCATTTACCCTGACCTCAACATACCACGTATACGAATACCCAATTATTAGCCCTCCCCGTTTTGCGAAAATAGGAGGCAAACAGCAGTACATATTAGTTTCTGTACCTGTCTCAATGGGCACAAAAAATATAGGAATATACAGATCAAACATGCATGTTAACGGGTATGTTGCTTCCTATCCTGAAAGAAAATCCCAGCTTTACCATTACTCCCAAAGCAATGAGATAGCAAGCTGGGAGATAGACATAACATGTGCACCTTCAGGTGTGTTTTTCGCACAGAAAGAGGGAACTGTTTCTATACAAAAGTCAAAATTAACACATGAGATCGGCATTAATCTGGAGGCTAAAGGGGGTTCTCTACTGTGGAAGACAGAGATGAAGTTTAGCGGAGATTATAAAAACACAAGAATAAGTACCCATAAAATCAGTTTTGAAGAATCTACAAGTATAAGCGTGCAGTATAAAGGAGGTTTTCCCCAGTGTAATCTCCATTCAAGGCAGTACACTATAGGTGCTGTTCTGTATTACGACAGTGTAGACGGACATCTTATCCTTGATTACTACGTTCCAAGAAAGGGCAGTTTTTACAAACCTCCATCTGTAAAACTTCCTGTTAAACCGTTCATTCTGGACAAAAAAGGAAACATTCTAAAACCTAAGCTCCAGATTAAAGGATTACAAAAAGGATTTTTACTCAAGCAAAAACTGTAGAAATTCTGGTAAAATCTCCTAAAAAAGGAGGAGCTGTATGCTGAAAGAAGGAGATAGAGCACCTGATTTTTGTCTGAAAGGTTTAACTCCTGATGGAGAAGAAAAAGATATATGTCTAAAAGATCTTTTATCTGAAGGAAAATATTTAATCCTGTATTTTTATCCCAAGGACAACACTCCCGGCTGTACAACGGAGGCTTGCGACTTCAGGGATAATCTGAATGCAGTTGCCGACAGAGCAGTGGTTGCAGGTGTAAGTCCAGACAGTATCAACAGCCATAAAAAGTTTAAGGAAAAGTATGATCTGAACTTTTACCTTCTTTCTGATCCTGATAAGAAAGTTCTTCAGGCATACGATGCTTACGGGGAAAAAAAGATGTACGGAAAAACAACAGTAGGGGTTATAAGATCAACCTATATAATCTCACCTGAAGGAAAGATAGTTAAAAAATGGAAGAATGTAAAGGCAAAAGGACATGTCGCAAAAGTGATTGAAGAACTTCAGAAACTCACCGGTTCATAACCCTTGAAAAACAAGCTGACCTAAAGATATTCCCCCATCATTTGGGGGAACTTTCTTATGTGTGACGACAGATATTTTTTCTTTTTCACACAGACTTATCACTTTTTCTGTTAAAAACCTGTTCTGGAAAACACCACCTGTTAGACCGATCTTTAAACCTTCTCCCTTTTCTTTGTAAACCCTTATCACAACCTCTGCAAGTGTATTGATAAAACGGGATACCTTGACAGAAACATCTGATATATCTTTTATCATCTCCTCAAAGATTGGTTTCCAGCTGACAGTATTATCTATTTCAAACGGATAAAAATCTTTAACATTCCGGTCATAAAAGTTTTCCATTATCATACCTGACTGTCCTTCATAAGAAAGAATCTGTCTGATCCCAAGAATTGAGGCAGCAGCATCAAAAAGCCTTCCAGCAGAGGAAGAAAATGGAGAGTTCAGTCCTTTTTCCCACATTTTGTACAGGATATCTATCTCTTTTTCTTTAAATGCTTTTAAACAGGGCGTATCAGGAATATTTTCCCCAAAAATACTGAATAAGACTGAAATGGCAACTCTTCTTGGCTCTTTTACAGCCTTTTCACCACCTATAAGCCTGAAGTAATCAAAATGAGAAACCCTTTCATATCCTTCATAACCACACACAAGAAACTCCCCTCCCCACAGATTTCCATCATCACCGTATCCAGTTCCGTCCCAGCTTACAGCAAGTATCCTTTCTTTTATCTGGTTTTCGGCCATAAGGGATAGGGCATGGGAGTAATGGTGCTGAACCTGAACAAGAGAAACACCATTTTTTTGTGAAAAATCTTTTGCCCATTTTGTTGAGAAATATGACGGGTGGAGATCACAAACAACTACATCTGGTTTAAAATCATAAAGACTGAAAAATGACTCAATAACCTCCTCAAAATTTCTGCAGGCATCAAAAGTCTGAAGATCTCCTATATGCTGGCTCAAAAAAGCCTTATCATCAAATCCTACAGCTATCGTGTTTTTCTGGTGTCCTCCAACAGCTAAAACTTTTCTCTTTAGTTTGAAAGGGAGCTTTACAGGAAGAGGGGCATATCCCCGTGAACGCCTGATAAAAGAGATCTTTTTATTTATAACCCTGACTACGCTATCGTCAACCCTGTTTTTTATTTTTCTGTTGTGAACAAGTACGTAATCTGTGAATACAGACAGTTTTTCAAAAGCCTGATCGTTATCCTTCACTATTGGTTCATCAGAAAGATTTGCAGATGTCATCACGAGAGGTTTTTTGTAATCATTCAGAAGAAGGTAATGTAGAGGTGAATAAGGAAGAAAAACACCTATCCTGTCTAAGAATGGAGCAACCTCAGGGCTTAGATCTGTCCCTTTTTTTGATTTGACTATCACAACAGGTCTTTCTGGAGAAAGGATAACAGCCTCTTCAAAATCTGTAATCTTTGCGTACTCTTTTATCTGATTAATATCCCTGAACATCACTGCAAACGGCTTTTCTCCCCTTTTTTTCCTTTCTCTTAATTTTTTTAAAGCCTGATCATTTGTTGCATCACAAACAAGATGGAAACCTCCCACACCTTTTACAGCTATTATGTTTCCCTCTTTCAAAAGCTGGACTGTTTTTTCAAGGGCTTCTTCCTTTTGGGTTATAAGTTTTTTATCTGATGTATAAAGAGTTATGTGGGGACCACAAACAGGACAAGCGTTAGGCTGGGCGTGAAATCTTCTGTTTTCTGGATCTTTATACTCCCTTTCACAATCAGGACACATCTTGAACTGTTTCATAGTTGTGTTAGGTCTGTCATACGGCAGTTTCTCAATAATAGAAAATCTGGGACCGCAGTTTGTACAGTTTATAAACGGATACCTGTATCTTCTGTTTTCTGGATCGTCTAACTCCTTTAGGCACTCATCACACACAGATATGTCAGGGAGGATAAAAACCTCTTTTTTTCCTCTATGTTTTGATTTTCTTATCTTAAAATCTG
>JALVEY010000035.1 GCA_027030485.1 Persephonella sp. | reverse complement strand
CTCCCTTTTCTATAGCTTTCTTCCCTATTTTTGAGTGAATTGAGGTGTTGAGAAGTATCCAGCCTTCTTCCATCTTTGCTGCCAGAACCCTGTAATCTGTTTTCATGCCTTCAGGGTTTTTAACAACAAGGAGTTTTCTTCCTTCTGTTAATATCTCCTTTAGCCTTCCAGAATCGGCAATATGACACCTTTTAGTTAAGCTGTTTATATTACAAATCCCCACAAATCTGTTCTGTCTTTCTAAAAAGGTAGCCTCTTCAAGCTTTCCCATCCTTTTTAGATCGTAAAGGATCAATTTTGTGCTCCAACATTTAATCCTGAATATATTTTATTATGAGATATTTAAATGTGTTGGAATATCCTAATAATCAAATTGTTAAACTTTATGTTTATTTGACTTTTATTGTTTTAAATTTATATATTTATATACGAATAACTTATGGGATAAAACTATGGAGGATCAAAAAGGAGATAAAGTCATAAAAACATTTGATTCTATAGCTGATAGATATATTTTAGCTAATCATCTACTAAGTTTCTGGCAGGATGTTTGCTGGAGAAGAAATTTTTTTGAGTATCTGTCAGAAAGCCTTGAAGGTAATGAAATTTTCCTTGATATTGCAACAGGAACAGGAGAAAGTTTTAAATACTGTCATTGCAATTTTAAAATAAAAGTAGGTTTAGATCCGTCAAAAAGGATGTTAAACATCGCAAAAAAAAGGTTTTCTGATGTTATTTTTCTGGAAGGGATGGCTGAAGAACTTCCCATAAAAGACAGTACGGTGGATCTTGTAGCTGTTTCTTTTGGTGTAAGAAACTTTGAGGACAGAATAAGGGCTTTTGCTGAGTTTTCAAGGGTTTTGAAAACTGGGGGAGTTCTTGGAATACTTGAGTTTTTTCCTATGGAAAATGGGAGCTTTATAAACAAAGCAGCATCTATGTATATACACCACATAATCCCCTATTTGGGAGGTGCTATAACAGGCAACTTCAAGGCTTACCGTTATTTGTCAACCTCAATAAAGAATTTTATCCTTCCGGGAATGATGAAAATTGAACTTGAAAGCAAAGGGTTTAAGGTGGTTAAAATAGACAGACTTTTTCCTAATGTTTATATATTTGTGGCAAAAAAGGTTTAAAGCTTTTCCATAACATTTTTTATAGCTGTTATAAATGCATCATTTTCTTCTGGTTTTCCTACCGATACCCTCAGGCAGTTTTCCATCATTGGAAGGTGGGACATATTCCTAACAAGAACACCTTCTTTTATAAGCATTCTGTGGACTTTGTTTCCGTCTGGAACTTTTATCAAAAAGAAATTTGCATCAGAAGGAAATACTGTTATTCCCTTTATGTTTTTTAACTGTGCCATAACCCTTTTTCTTTCTGACACTATCTTTTGTATCTGGTTTTTTATGACCTCTCTTCCCTCTGTAAGAACTATTTTGCCGATTACCTGGGTAGGGTACGTTATATTAAACGGCTGTCTTGCCCTGTCTAACAGGGAGGCTACCTCTTTATTTGCTACAAGAACGCCCAGTCTTATTCCAGCAAGACCGATTTTTGACATTGTTCTGATAACAACGATCCTGTCAGAGTTTACAGCCTCGTCTAAAAAATCTTTTTTGTCAGAAAAATGCACATAAGCCTCATCAACAGCTGTAAAAACCCCTTTTCCTGCTGTGTAAAGAATAAGATTTCTGTCAAAACTGTTGCCAGTAGGGTTGTTTGGGGAAGCAAAAAAGGCAAGCTGTGGTTTACTTTCAAGAGCTTTGTTCAGCTCTTTTTTGTCAAGCTGAAACTCTTTATCCAGTGAGAACTCAGATTTAGGTCTTCCCAACACATCTGCAGAAACCTGATACATTGGGAATGTTGGAACCGGATACATTACAGGTCTGTCAATCTGCCCAACCACTGTAATAAGGAGGTGTATAAGTTCATCAGACCCGTTTCCAAGAACGATGTTTTCTGGACTGATCCTGTAAAAGTCTGCTACTACTTCTTTCAGTTCATGGGACAGGGGATCAGGGTATCTGTTCAGGGGGATATCCTTCACAGCTTTACCGATCTTCTCTTTTAACCAGACTGGAAAATCATAAGGATTTTCATTTGAAGAAAGTTTAACCCTGCAGGGGGTTGTTTCTGTTTTGTAGCTTTTAAAATTTTTTAATCTATCTAAAAACATTAATTCCTCCTTCTGGGCTTAAGCATTAAAATATTATAAACATTGTTAAAAACAAGCTAAATGTTTTAGAATGTTTAAAAATAAGGAGGTTAGGAGAATGAAAAAGGTATCTCTTACTCTAACAGGACTTTTTGTGTTTGCGACCGCCTATGGAGCAGCATATAAAATTCCCGAGCAGTCAACAAGATCCATGGGAACATCAGGAGCTTATTTTGCAGGTGCAAACTCCGCAGATGCGGCTTATTTCAACCCTGCAGGCATGGTATGGATAGAAGATAAAGATAAAACCTTAATTGAATTGGGAGCAAAATATATTCTTCTTCCCAAGATTAACTTTTATGGGATAGCAAGAGATCCTGTAAATATTAATCCTGCACCACCAATAACTGGTGCAAAAACATCAAAAGAGGAGTTTATTGTCCCATATTTTCATTTTATTCTTCCTGCAGGGGAAAGAACAAGGTTTGGTTTTTCATTTGTTACCCCTTTTGGCCTTTCAAAACGATGGTCTGCAGACTATCAAAGGGGAACGGCTGAAGAGTTTACCTTGAAAACTTTTGAGTTTGACACAACTGTTGCTTATCAGGTTGATGACAGGTTATCCTTAGGAGCTGGGATAAGAGCACTTTATTCAACTGGACAGATAAAATATAGAAGAGAACCTATTTATAGAATAAACATGAATGGAGAAAGCGGTATTTATTTCGGTTATCTTCTTTCTGCAGCGTTGAAATTGAGTGATAATCTTAGAGTTGCTACTATTTATAGATCGGAGATAAAACCTGAGATAAATGGAACAGCACAGGGTTATATGCTTCTTCCAGGTCCAACAGTTTATCCCATATCAACAGAAGGAAATGTTAAGGTTATTTTACCTGCAGAATGGAGGCTTGGTCTATCTTACGATTATTCTGAAAACACAACTGTTGATCTAACATACGAGATAACATTCTGGGGAAGATACAATAAGCTTGATATAAATTTTGAAGACCCTGTTGCAGAGAGCAATCTTGGAATACCAAAACCAAAAAACTGGCATGACTCAAAAACTATTAGATTAGGTCTAATACACAAGTTTAATCAGAAATTTACAGGTATGTTAGGGATAGCTTACGACGAAACACCAATTCCCCAATCAACACTTGGTTTTGAATTGCCAGATGCAAACGGCTGGATATTTTCTGTAGGAAGTCTATGGAATCCAAAACCAAACCTTGAGTTAGGAGTTGCCTACCTTTATGTAAAAAAGTTTGATAGAACAGTAAATAATGCCAATATGAATGGGGATTTTTCAGATATGAAGGCACATCTTTTTAATGTTTCTTTAGGATATAAGTTTTAGGAGAATATATGGAAGATAAGTATCTTTATAAAAACTTTTATGAGCTTGTACAAAAGAATGCAGACAGGTTCGGGAAAAAACCTGCACTTTTTGATGGAAAACAAAAAATAACACATAAAAAGCTTAAAGAGTATGTTGATTCATTTGCAAGGTATCTTGAGCTTATAGGAGTTCGGAAAGGGGATCATGTTTCAATTCTTATGGGGAACTCTAAGGAGTTCATTATTTCACTGCTGGCAGCTGGAAAGTTAGGTGCTGTTGCCGTCCCTGTGAACACATTTTTAAAAAGGGAAGAAATAGAATACATACTTGATCACAGCGACTCAAAAGTTCTTATAACACAGGATAAATTCAGTAAAGAGCTTGTGGATGTTTTTCAGAGAACAAAAATAGAAAAAATAATATGGGATGGAGATCATAAAAATTTTGACCAGAAAAATCTCTCATTTAATGAGGGTTTGACCTTAAAGGATTATGAACATATTAAGCCCCAGTCTGATTTGGACGACACAGCTGTAATCATATACACCTCTGGAACAACAGGAAGACCAAAAGGTGTGATGCTTTCTTACAGGAACATCTTTTCAAACCTGATAAATATTGAAAAAGTTGTTCCCTTATCCCATAAGGACAGGTTTATAGTTTATCTTCCTATGT
>JALVEY010000034.1 GCA_027030485.1 Persephonella sp. | reverse complement strand
CCTAATATAGAAGGTTTATTCTTCTGTGAAAAATGCTGGCAGGAAAGGATAAAAACAGAAGAGGTAGAAAAGTGGGGATTTGAGGAAGAAATCCCCTACGAATAATTATTTTGATTTTTTCTTCTTTTTCCTTCTTTCCATTCTGTTTTTGTATTTTATTGCTTTTTTCTTTTTCTTTTTGGTCTGTTCTTCCTGTGTTGAAAGCTGTGCCTCTTCAAGAAGTTTCTGGGTTTCTTCCTCTAACTTTTTCTTTTCCTGTTCAACCTCTTCTTCCGACGTTATGTCTGTCTTAAATAGATACTCAAGGGTGTGCTGTTTCATTCTGAACATCATGTCTTCAAACAGATTGAATGACTCTTTTTTGTACTCAACAAGGGGATCTCTCTGTGCATATCCTCTGAGGTAAACGCTCTCCCTAAGTCTGTCAAGAAGGTGAAGGTGTTCTTTCCACAGGTTGTCAAGAACCTGAAGTGTAATATATCTTTCAAACTCTCTCATTAGACCCGAGCCGTAGTACTCTTCTTTTTTAGAGTACACACTTTCTACCTGAGAAAAGATTAACTCTTCAAGCTCCTTCCTGTCCCATTCCTTGTCTCTCGGTATTTTTACATCAACATTCAGCCATTCCTTGAATGTTTTTTCAAGCTCATCAAGATCCCATTTCTCCTGATATTCTTCTGCCGGTGCATATTTGTCTATGTAGTAAAGAGCCACATCATAAAGCCACTGCTGAAGTTCTTCTTTCAGGTTTACCCCTTCAAGTATGTCCCTTCTAAGGGCATAAACCACCTGTCTCTGTTTATTCATAACATCATCAAACTCAAGCAGTCTTTTCCTTATCTGGAAGTTCTGCCCCTCTATTCTTTTCTGGGCATTTTCTATGGCCTTCGTAACCATAGAACTTTCTATAGGCTCACCATCAGGTATTTTCAGCCTGTCCATAAGGGTCTTTAGTTTATCTCCACCAAAAAGCCTGAGCAGATCGTCCTCAAGGGATAGGTAGAACCTTGAAGATCCCGGATCTCCCTGCCTTCCTGCCCTTCCTCTAAGCTGGTTGTCTATCCTCCTTGATTCATGTCTTTCTGTTCCTATTACAGCAAGTCCTCCCAGTTCTATAACCCTTTTCTTCTCCTCAGCTGTTATTTTCTGGGCTTCTTTAAGGGATTCCTTAAACTGTTCTTCTGTTGCTTCTTCAGGGGTTAGACCTTTTCTCCTGAGTATCTCTTTTGCCAGAAACTCAGGGTTTCCTCCAAGAAGAATATCTGTTCCCCTACCTGCCATGTTTGTGGCGATAGTTACAGCCCCTATCCTTCCTGCCTGCGCTATTATCTCAGCCTCTTTTTCGTGATGTTTTGCGTTAAGAACATGGTGCTTAATGCCTTTTTTCTTGAGCAGTGCTGAAAGCTGTTCTGATGTTTCTATTGATGCTGTTCCAACAAGTATAGGTCTTCCAAGTTTGTGGAGTTCTTCTATCTCCTTAAGGGCTGCCTCGAACTTTTCTTTTTTCGTTTTATAAACCAGATCCGGAAAATCCTTTCTTATAACCGGCTTGTTTGTTGGTATAACAAGAACATCAAGACCGTATATCTCCTTAAACTCTTCAGCTTCTGTTTCTGCCGTTCCTGTCATTCCCGCCAGTTTGTCGTACATTCTGAAGTAGTTCTGGAATGTTATTGATGCAAGTGTCTGGTTTTCTGCCTCTATTTTGACCCCCTCTTTTGCCTCAACAGCCTGATGTAAGCCGTCTGACCATCTTCTCCCCGGCATAAGACGACCTGTAAACTCATCAACGATTATTACCTGACCGTCTTTTACAACATAATCAACATCTCTGTGGAACAGGGTGTTTGCTCTTAATGACTGGGTTATTGCATGAAGAATATCTATGTTTTTAGGGTCATACAGGTTCTCAAGGTTAAAGTACTTTTCTGCCTTTTCTGCTCCTTTCTCTGTTAAAACAGCTGTTTTGTTTTTTTCGTCAACTATGTAATCTTCCTCTGGAACGAGGGTTTTTACAAATGCATCTGCTGTGTAGTATATTGAGACATCTTCCCCTGAAGGACCTGATATTATAAGAGGTGTTCTTGCCTCATCTATAAGAATTGAGTCAACCTCATCAACGATCGCATAATGATGTCCCTTTACCTGAACCACCTGATCTATGGAGAATACCATGTTATCTCTAAGGTAATCAAAACCAAACTCATTGTTTGTTCCGTAAGTGATGTCAGCCTCGTAAGCCTGTCTTCTTTCTGCATCAACTGCATGGGTAAAAAAGTTTTTACGGGCCTCTATGTTGTACTTTTCTGAGGGAAGAAGCTCTCCCTTAAAACCCTTCGGCCACACTCTCATATCTTTTTCTATCGCTTCGTTGAACCTGTCCTCATCAACCCAATGAACAACGAATGACTGCTGATTTGTGTTTATTACCCCAACATCAAGACCGAGGAATTTGTAAATAGATCCCATCCAGACAGCATCTCTTTTTGCAAGGTAGTCATTAACAGTTACAAGATGAACACCTTTTCCTGTCAGGGCATTCAGATATATTGATATTGAGGCAACAAGTGTTTTACCTTCACCTGTTTTCATCTCTGCAACATTCCCTTTATGAAGGGCAACGGCACCGATAAGCTGAACGTCAAAAGGTCTAAGACCGAGCGTTCTTTTTGCAGCCTCCTTAACAAGTGCAAATGCTTCAGGAAGAATGTCAACTATCTCTCCTCTCGTTATTGCATCGCTCAGGTCTTTATCTGACCTGACCTTTTCAATAAGCTGAAGGCTTTTTTCCCTTATTTCTTTATTTGAAAGCTGGTCAAACTGCTCCTCAAGCTGATTTACCTTCTGGACTATAGGCTGAATTTTTTTTATTTCCCTTTCATTTTTAGTTCCAAATATCTTTTTAAAGACATACCCGATCATTTTTATCCCTTTTCCTCCATTATTAACTGTTTAATTATATCAAAGAAAATATATGACAGATTTGTGAAAATATTATGACTTTTTCTTAAAGAAAAGTTCGTAAATAATAAATCCTGTTATACCGATAGATATTGAAGTGTCTGCGATATTAAAGGCCGGCCAGTGGTAGTTTTTGATATAAAAATCAAAAAAATCCCTGACAGCACCAATAAAAATTCTGTCATACAGATTTCCTACAGCACCTCCTGCAATTAAGGCGAGGAATACCATTTCCCAGTACGACAGGGAAAACCTCTTTATGTAAGAGTATATTACCGTTATAACGGCAGCTACAGAAGACGCACCTATAAGGACAAGCTTCCTGATTATCTCCGGAGCTTCAGACAGAATTCCAAATGCTGCTCCCCTGTTCCAGACGAGAGTAAGATCAAACAGTCCGGGTATTACCGACACCTTTTCAACCTGTGATAAAAATCTGACGGCAATTTCCTTGGTCAATAGATCTAAAACAACAATAAAAATAAAAACTGCCAAAAATATCTTAAACTTTCTGTTCATTATTCAGGTATTTTTCCTGTATCCTCGTCTTCCATTGTTCCGGGAATTATGTGGTAAAAACCTATGTCATCAGATTTATTTGAAAAGGATTTTTGTATCTCTTCATTCTGACTGCATTCTATACACAGTCTTACCCACGGTATAGCCTCAAGCCTCTTTTCACCAATAGGAGCACCGCATTCTTCACAAACACCGTATGTACCGTTTTCTATCTTTTTTAGTGCTATATCTATGTAAAAAAGGGTTTCCCTTTCAGCCTGAGACAGTTTGTAAAGGGTTTCTCTGCTCATCTCTGAGGTAACAACATCAGCAGCATCTTCAACTCCACTTTTCTCATTAAGATCTTTGCCGTCGTTATTTGCAAGGGATTCAAGGATCTCTGCCTTTTTCTTCAGCAAATCCTCTCTGATTTTTTCAATATCCATGGTTCGTCCTCCCGCTGTTAAATGAGCATACTAAATATAATTTTTTTTTACAAAAGTCAAGCCTGTTTTGACTTTTTCGGATTATTTTAAAAATTGTTGACAAAATTAGAAGGTCTGCATATAATATTTGCCTGTTGGTTGAGCCGCTAGCTCAGTTGGTAGAGCACCGGTCTTTTAAACCGGTGGTCCTGGGTTCGACCCCCAGGCGGCTCACCATGACGCCCCCGTCGTCTAGCCAGGCCTAGGACACCGGCCTTTCACGCCGGCGACACGGGTTCGAATCCCGTCGGGGGCATTTATTTTATATAT
>JALVEY010000033.1 GCA_027030485.1 Persephonella sp. | reverse complement strand
CTCCTTCTATTTCCTTTACAAATCCTTCAATAAATCCCCAACCAGCCCAGCATACACAGTGTTCTATAGGTTTGAGGCTGTTTTTTTCCAGTATCTCATAAAAAACACAACTGCATATGTAAGCAAAATTCTTCTCTTTCTCTATTCTTTTTGCAAATCCAAACTCATAAAGGGCGTTTTCAAGTATCTTTTCCCACTGATTAGGAGGGTTTTCATTCATCAAGGATCTTGCAAGCTCTCTTCCTAACTGTCTCATTGAAGAAAAGCCACCTTTTTCTCCAAGGAGTTTCTGGGTTTCATCTGCAAAGGAAAATATAAGTTCTCTTCCTGATATATCTTCTCCAAGCTGGTTCAGTATTATATTTACGGTTTTTTCTCCTAATATATTTTTCATAAGACCAATAAGGGTATTTACAACCTCCTGAGTTATAGTTTTCATAACAACCCTCCGGAAAGTTATGACTTTTTTATTAATGCACTGATAAAAATAATAATAAATAATAAAACAAACGAAATCAAAATAATGTGGTGGTACCTGTTCCAGAATGTCAGGCTGTCGTTTAGATACACTGTATCAAGTATGATCCCTTTTTCAAAAAGCCCAAGAGAGTAATCAATTTCCCCCACAGGATTAATAACAGCTGAAATTCCGGTATTTGCTGCCCTTACGAGGTATTTTCCATTTTCAATGGCTCTAACCCTTGCCATCTCAAAATGCTGAAAGGGTGCAACTGTTTTTCCAAACCATGCGTCATTCGTTACATTCACAATGATGTTTCCGTGTTTAGAAAAATCTGCAACAAAGACAGGAAATATCACTTCATAACATATCAGGGGAACTATTTTAAACTGATTAAATTCCAGAAGCTTTTTATCCCTTCCCGGCATGAAATCGTATCCCTGAAGATAAGGGAAAAGAGGTTTAAAAGCTCCAAAGGGAAATGGGACGTACTCTCCAAACGGAACAAGTTTTATTTTGCTGTAGTGATCCAGAATGTTCCCGTTTTTGTCAATTATAAAGATTGAGTTGTGGAGAATTAGCTTGTGGTCTTTATAATAAACGTTATCAAACCCTGAAAGCACCGGTTTTTTTATTTTTTTAAGCTGATCAAACAAGTAATCCCTGTAAACATCCGGTTCCTGATATAGGGGATATACAGGAAGGGCAGATTCAGGAAGTATTATGAGATCAACATTATGCTTTGATGCTTCTTTTATAAGGTCAAGGTATGTCTGCAAAATCATAATCCTTTCTTTTGGAGACTGTTTTATGTCCTCTTTGATGTTTCCCTGAATTACAGCTATATTTTTTGGAACTCCCTTTTTCTCCCAGTTTTTAATCCTGTGATCTCCCCACACATACAAAATCAGAAAGATAATCATCATACCGATAACGTAAAATGTTGAGATTATATTTTTTCTTTCTAAAAATAAATACACCGAAACAGCGGTACACAAAGCAAGAAAAGATAGTGAGTAAATCCCCCCAACAGATGTGATCTGTGCAATCTGGTTTATGTAGGATAAGGTGTATCCCATCAAATTCCATGGAAATCCTGTGAAGGGAAAAAACTCCCTTAAAATCTCAAGAATAACCCAGACAAATGGTAGAAGTACTGGATAACTTTTAAATTTGAAAAAAAACAGACCAAACGGAACAAACTGGAATAATGAAAAGGTTATTGAAAAAATAACAAAAAGGATTATTCCTACAAATATATTCACATCTCCGTAATGGGTAATGGCAAAAACTATCCAGTAAAAAGAAAATAAAGAGAAAGAAATGCCTGTAATCAAAGAGAAAAAAAAGGCATTTTTAAGGGATTTTTCCTTTTTGATCATAAAAAGAAAGATTAAAAAGCCGCCTAAAAAGGCAAAAGGAATAAAAACTCCAGGAAATGAAAGGGAGATCAAAATTCCGGTGATGACAGAAAGAACAATATTTTTCATTATGATTTTACTCTTTGTAAAGGCTGTTAAATCAATTATAATCTATTTCCAGTACAAAAATTGGAGGAAGATAAATGGGCAAACTTAAAGTAGTTGTTGATAGAACAATATGTGAAGGGATCGGACCCTGTGCTGAGGAAACAAAGTATATAGAGCTGGACAAAAGGCATAAAGCTGTTATCTTAGAGCCGGATAAACCGAAAGAGGAAGTAATGGAAAAAGCCCAGCATGTTAAAAGGCAGGAGGTAATACTGGATCTTACTCCAGAGGAGGAAGAGGAAATCTTCAGATCAGCAGAGGCATGTCCGGTCAAAGCTATATTCATATACGATCCTGAAACAGGAGAGCAGTTATACCCCTAAAATTCTTTGGAGGCGTCTCTGGGCGTCTTTTTCCCAGCCTCTTTTTCCGTCGGTTAGCTTTAGGGCTTTTCTGTAGTTTTCTACAGCTTTTTTTAAGTTCCCCAGTGCCTCGTAATCTCTTCCGAGAAAGTAGTATGTATCAGGAAAGTCAGGGATAAGCTCCCTTGCCTTTTCAAGAAACTTTACGCTTTCAGAGTACTTTCCAAGTTTAAAATACCCGTATCCTGCAAAAAAGTGGGGTTTGAAATATAATTCATCAAGCTGTGCAGCCTTTACAGCAAGCTCTGTTCCTTCTGTATAGTTTTCTTCAGTCAACAGAAGAAAAGCTTTTAAGGTCAAAGAGGCGTTGTTGTTGGGGAAAAGCTGAAGAGACTTGTTTACAAGATTTAAGGCTGCTATTTTTTGATTTTTTGAGAGCTTTTCCTTTGCCTGATAAAAAAGGTCAAAAGAGGTTTTAGTTTTTTGTAATTTCTGTTTTATTTTGTGGAACTGAGGGGAATCTTTTATCAAAGGTTTGTTCAGATCAAGTTGTGATATTAATTTTTTTACATTTTTTATCCTTGTGTCAGGAAGCGGGTGTGTCAAGAGCCATTCAGGCTGCTTAACCTTGTCTAATTTTTTGAATATTCTGAAAGTTTCCAGCAGTCCCCTTGGATCGTATCCTGCCTCATAAGAAAATCTGACACCAAATCTATCAGCCTCTGTTTCATGCTCCCTGCTCCATCTCAAAGACAGAAGCTGTGCCCCAATCTTTCCAAACTGCATAAGCACATCACCGTATCTTGTCTGGTAAGCAAATATACCTGCAATTGAAAGGAGGATATTCATTCCGTACATCTTTTCCAAAAATCTGGCGTGGTGTCTTGCGTTCACGTGGGCAAGCTCATGGGCAAGGACACCTGCAAGCTGATCCTCTTTATCAAGGGCAAGTATCAGCCCCCTGTTTACGAATATAAAACCTCCTGGAAGGGCAAAGGCATTTACCTGTTTAGTGTTCACAACATAAAATCTGTAGTCTAACTTTCTTGGTGCATGCTCTGCTATCTTCTTTCCAAGCTTCTGAACATACTCCTGAACTTCCTTATCAGGATACCTTCCGTCATTCTGATCTATCGCCAGAGGAAGATACATTCTGCCTATCTTTATCTCCTCCTGTGTAGGCAGTAATGTATAAACAGTCTTTCCTGTCAAAGGATCGTATGTTCTGGCACAGGACAGCAGTAATAAGACCACAATAAAGGGTAAAACTCTAAACATCATTCTATATTCTGTATCTGCTGTCTTATTTTCTCAAGCTGTGTTTTCATCTCAACTGTATAAGGGGAAAAATCAGGCATCTTGTTTCCCATTGTGTTTATCTCCCTGTGCATCTCCTGACAGAGAAAATCCATTTTTCTACCTACAGGCTTATCCTGTTTTATAAGCTCCCTGAACCTCTGCAAGTGGGATCTCAGCCTTACTATCTCTTCTGTTATGTCCATTTTATCTGCAAGAAGGGTTGCTTCTATAAAAGCCCTTTCAGAATACTCATCTCCAAGAAGTTCTTTTACTTTTTCTGTTATTCTCTGTTTCGCCTTCTGTATAATCTCATCTTTTTCTTTTTCTACAATACTGAGATTATTTTCAATTATTTCCAATCTTTTTTCAATGTCTTTTATGAGTTTTTCCCCTTCTTTTTTTCTTTCTTCTTTAAGGCTGAGGCATGCTTCTTTAACAGCCTGAATGATCCTACTTTTTATTGTTTCATCAACTGTTTCCTCCTCAAACTCTGAAGCGAGGGCTGAGCTTATCTCATATTTTTTGTCGTCAGATGGATTAAGTCCAAGCTGATCCATCATCATGTTAACGCTCTCAAGGGCTTTTTTGAGATTGTCAAGGTTTAGAAGTATCTTCGGCTGGGTGTATTTTATGTTCAGATATATCTGGAAACTTCCCCTTTCAAAGAATGATTTCACCGTGTTTCTAACATCAAGGTCTAAAAAAAACAGTATCTCTCTGGGACCTTTTACTGAAATATCAATACCTTTGTTGTTCAGTGATTTTATCCTTACCTCTATCTGGTACTCATCGTAAGACTTTACTGTATAGCCAAATCCTGTCATGCTGTAAGGCATTTTTTTCTCCTTTAAATCTGTATTCCAAAGATTGACTGCATAACTGATCCAAATAAGTAAGCTATACCTGCAGCTGTAAATGCAGAAACGACCATCTCAAGTATTTTTTTCTTAACATTTATTCCTGACAGCACCGATATAATAACTGCAACAAATGTTAGAACAGTTCCGGCAAAAAGTACAGAAAAAGGCAGGGCTATGTAAGAATTAGGAGCAAAAAAGTATGGAACAACAGGGAAAAACACCCCTACAAGATATGCAAGCCCTGTGAACAAACCTGATCTTATCTCATTTTCTTCTGTTTCCTGCAGGAGCAGTTTTGATATTGCCTCTTTACTTTTTCCTATTTTTCCTGTTATCTCTTCGGCGATCTCCTTTACAACACCTGACTCAATAAGCCTCTTTTTGTATTCTTCAACAGCCCTCTCAGGGGCAACATCAAATATTATCTCCATCTGCTCTTTTTGTGCCTGATTTACTTGTCTTTGGGATCTTACTGATATGTAAGCTCCTATACCCATTGATAAAGCTCCGGCTACACCAACAATAAGCCCAGAAACACCAACAATAAGCGGATTGTACAGATAAACAGCTGACAGACCGGCAACAGCTCCAAGTATCTCAACAAGACCGTCATTCATGCCCAGAACAAAATCCCTGATGTTTGACAAACCCTTTTCATTTACCTGTCTTGCAAAGAATGTTTCATGTTCTATCTCATCAAGGATTATTTTTTTCAGCTTTTCTTTTTCTTCTTCTGATAGGTTTTCATCTTTTAAAAAGCTGTAGTAATTTTTGATTGCACCTGACTCCCCAAGTTCAAAAAATGATATAACCACCACCGGATTAAAAAACTTTGAGAGGATTTTCATAAACACTATTTTAAGATTTTTCTTTTTTACAGGAGGAGGTTCTAACCCTCTGTTTTTCAAAAATTCTTCCCAGAAAGATGCATGCTCTTTTTCCATGTATGCTATTTTTTTAATTTTTTCTGAAAGGTCTCTGTCTTTAATAGACTGGGCGATCTGAAGATATGTAAAATAATCATTCATCTCCATCTCATAAAAGTAAAAAGGAAGATTATTTTTCTCCATGTTCCTCCTCTAAAATTTTGTTTATTTTGTTTATGTAGCAGTTTAGTATATCCTTTCCTTTTTTCCCAAAATCAGTCCTGATACCGTCTGACTTTAGGAAGTTGTTTATCTCCTTAATTAGCTCATTTTCGTCTTTTGCTATTTTCACAACTCCCTCAGGCAAAAGCTCCTCAACCATATCTTTTATCTTATCGTAGTATTTTCCGATGACGACAGGCTTATTCTGGAGAACAGCCTCAAGTATGTTGTGACCTCCTACAGGAGCAAAAGTTCCTCCAATAAAAACAACATCTGCGTATCTGTAAAAACCAGACAGCTCACCAAGTGTATCAATTATGTAAATATCAGTTTCAGGTCTGTCAGTTTTTGATCTTAAACTGAATGAAAATCCTGCCTGCTCTACCAGTTTTATTACTTCATTAATCCTTTCTGTATGTCTTGGGGCTATTATTAGCTGAAGATCAGGGTGTTTTTCTTTTAGTCTTTTGAAAACATTAAGGATAACTTTTTCTTCAGGTGCATGTGTACTTCCGGCTATCAATATTTTACCTTTTTTGGTAAATTCCACCTTTTTAGCCTTTTTAGAAGAAACAAACTTTAAATCCCCGCACAAAGTAGCTTTACTTCTGTAATGTAAAAATTTGTTTATCCTTCTGATGTCGCTTTTTGATCTGGCTATTACAAGTCTAAAGCTGTTGTAGATCTTTCTGTAAAAAAATGGGATTTTCCTGTATCGTTCAAAAGATTTTTGGGAAATTCTTGCATTTATTGAAATCACAGGAATATACTTTGATGAAACGGTGATAAGGTTGTACCACAGCTCCCCTTCTGCAATTATGAGAGCTTTAGGTCTGTAGATACTCAAAAACTTTTTTATCAAAAATGGGAAATCAAAAGGAGCAGACCTTACAACAGCATCAGGAAAAAGTTTTTTTGCGTATTCTTTTCCTCTTGGGGAGGAAACGGTGATAATTATTTTGTGTTTTTTACTAAAAATATCAATCAAAGGTTTTGATAGATTAAGTTCTCCAACACTTGCACAGTGAAACCACAGGGTATTATCAGCATCATCTTCGTATAGAACAAATCTCTCTTTTAGATCAGGATTGTAGCCGTTTTTTTTGACCAACATATAAAAAACAGCCGTGTAAAAAGGAAATAAAACAGCGTAAAAAAATGTATATATAAGTCCCATCTATCACCTTAAAACTGTGCTTAAAATCTTTTTATAACTAAAATTAATTGAAAAAATTCCGGTAAACAGGGCAACAGCAACCATCATATACATTATAGCAAGTTGAAAGGAAACAGCCTCCATAGGGTCTGCCCCTGCAAGGAGCATTCCTGTTGCCACCCCCGGTATATGTATTATTCCTACCGTCTGAAGCATGTTTTTCATAGGTATTAAAGCTGATCTGACAGCATTTTTCTTTATGAAGTAAAATGCATCTTTCAGACTTCCTCCCACAGCTGTAATATTTTCTATTATGTCTATTGTGTTTTTTGCCTCCCCTTTCATTCTGTCAACAGTTAAGGAATAGACATTTAGTGAGTTTCCTATAATCATACCTCCTACCGGTATTATCTGGTTCGGTTGAAAGGATATTATCCCAAACATCAAAAGGGTAAAAATAACAATAGATGAGGCTAAAAATATACTTAAAAAAGCTGTTATGTAGCCTTTTTCTCTCAGATTTACCCTTTTCTGGGCTGTATAAGATGCAAAAAGCACCATCACAAACAGTATTCCAAACAGCTCAAAAGGGTTTTTAAGCCTGAACACAAAGACCAGAAGGTATCCTAATAACAAAAGTTGGATCAAAGCTCTTAAAGAATTGATCAAAAGGGATCTCTCAATCCCAAGCCTTTCCCTGTATGAGTAATAAAGGGCTATAAGAATAAGAATGTAAGACAGTAAAAATTTGTATTCCATCTTCTCCCTTTGAGTTTTGTGGAAAGGGTATTATTATAACTATATGTTTTATAAAATGGGAATAATTCTGGCTTTTGTCTTGCTTTTTGGGGCCGGCTGTTCAGGTATAAAAAGCGGTGTTGAAACTTCACAAAAAGATTTTAACGAATTAGTAAAATATGAAGGACCTAAAGCAAGGATTTCTGTGGTTGTTTTTTGTAAAACAGAAAAATGCGATAAAAACCTTGCAGGTGCTACAAAAGATCTTCTTATAAACGAGCTTGTCAGGTCAAACAGGTTTATTATCCTTGAAAGGGGAGAAAACCTTGAAAATATTAAAAAAGAGATTCTTCTTTCACAGTCGGGTTTTGTTGATCTAAAAAAAGCTGTGCCGTTAGGGCTTTTAGAGGGTGCAGATATTCTTATTGTTGGAAGTATAACGGCGGTTCAGCCTGATAAAACAAAATTTTTTGTTCCTGTTTTAATACCCTGGAGGGAAGGAGGGAGACAGCATATTACAGGTGGTCTGTTTGAACTTAAAAAAACTTACATCCAGATGTTTGTCAGGATTGTTGATATAAGAACAGGCAGGATTTTAAACTCTTTCAGAACAGAAGGTGAATACACAAAATGGGATACAGCCTTAGGGGAAGGAGCATTCCAGAAAGGTGCTGTTCTCGGAGGGGTTCAAATCAGTCGGAACATATCTGTTGATATGGCTGTAGTTGATCTTGTGAAAAAACTTTCTAAAGAGATAATAAAGGATATTCCTAAGGATTTCTACAGATACCGTTGATAAAAATTTTGAAAATCCACATATTAAAAATAAAAAATAATAAAAATAAGGAGTTTTAAGATGGGATGGGTTAGGTTTGTTTTAGTTTTTTTAGTTATTTTTGGCATTGCTTCAGCACAGCCCTTTGTTCTAAGAAGTAAAGAAAGAATAATAATTCTTAATCAAAATATGTTTTTTGGGAAATTTTTTTATTTCAAAAAAAGTCCGGTTAAGATGGTTTCCCTGCCGGGAGATTACATTCTAAAAATAGACAGTAAAACCTGTCCTCTCGGTTTTATCCTTGCAGAGAGAAAGTACATTCAGGGTTATTATGATATAAATCTTGAACCTATTGAGAAAAAAGGAAAATGTGTAACTTATGTTGGCAATATACCTGAAAGGAAGCTTATTAAAGATCTGGTTATCGGACAGATTGTTCTGACTTACTGTGAGCTTGACAGTTATGTCAACTGCGACAGAGGGGAAATAACATGGGAGCTTTATTATTTCCCATCTGAAAAGTCTAAATAAAATTTTTTATTATATCTGCAGTTTTCTTTAGTGCTCCTCCCTCCCCTAATTTTTCTTTTACTTTCCGTAGATCCTGTTTTGTTTTTTGATAAAGGTTTTCATCACTTAAGTACCTCAGGCTTTCCTTCGCTATAGTTTCAGGGCTACAGTCTTTCTGGAGAAGTTCCTTTATCACCTCTCTTCCTGCTATAAGATTTGGAAGACCTAAAAAATCAATTGAGACAAGCATTTTGCCAATAAAAAATGTGATAGGGGAAACCTTGTAAACAAGTATAAAAGGGTTTCCTATAATAGATGCCTCAAGGGTGGCTGTTCCGGAGGCTATAACAGAAAAAACCGAATGTTTCATAACTTCGTATGAAGGGTTTTTAAAATCTTTTTTTGTTGTGATAGTTAGGGAAAGTCTGCTATTAGAAACAATCTGTCTGACTAAACCCTCCACATTTGGCGTTGCAGGGATAACAAAATGAATCTCCTCCCTTTCCTTTTTTATCAGCTCTCCCGCTTTTAGCATTATAGGAAGGAGGGTTTTAACCTCACTTTCCCTGCTTCCGCAAAGAAGCCCAAATATTTTCTTTTCTTGTGGAATACCAAGCTTTTGTTTAAACTGTTTTTCATCTGTTTCTGTTTTTATAATGTCAAGTAGGGGGTGTCCCACATACTCAAAGTTCATTTTGTTAAGGTAATCTCTGTAAACCTCTTTCTCAAAAGGCCATATTGATATAAGAATGTCTGTGTTTTTTGCTATTTTTGGTATTCTTCCTTTGCCCCAGGCCCATACCTGAGGGGCTATAAAATAAACGGTTTTTATCCCCCTCCTTTTTGCCTCCTCAAGTAGTTTTAGGTTAAATCCGGGAAAATCCACAACGATAAGAAGATCAACACCATTCTCAAGCTCATTTACAGCTTTTTTGAAGGCTTTTCTTATCCTGAAATATTTAGGAACAGCCTCAATTAGACCAACAACAGATATATCCTCGAGTCTTTCAACAGTTTCACACCCTGATTCTCTCATCTTTGGACCTGTTATGCCGATCCATCTGTAATCTGGAAGGAGTTTTATAAGCTCTGATGCATAGTTGTCTCCTGAAATCTCTCCTGCGCTTATGAATATCTTTTTCAATTTTTCCCCTGAATTTTTTGATAATTATACCAGACTTGAATTATATACCTGTTTCCATAAATTGTAAGTTATTGAAAATTCTAAAAAAGGAGGATTTTATGGAAAGATTAACACCTGAAGAAAAACAGAAATTAGACAAACAACTTAAGGAGGTTGCAAAAAGGGTCAATCAGATACTTGATACGTACGGAGAGAAGGCTCTTCAGGAAGTTCCTGCAAGGGGAAGAAAGCTTGTAGGTTATATTCCCCAGTTTCTTATTGATGCCTTAAACAGCGTAACGACAGTATGGTCTTACGACTACAAACTTTTATCCCTTGAAGAAAAAGAAGTGGTTAGAAAAAACGGAAACAAGGAAAAGGTTTATCAGGCAACGGTTGAGGTCTCTTTATGGATACTTGATGAGAGGTTAAAAAAGGTTCAGATAGGAGGGGGGGAGAATATAACACCTGCAGATGCTTTAAAAGGTGCTATCACAGATGCAATAGGAAAATGTTTATCCCTTTATTCAATAGGAAGCAAGGCTTACAGAGGAGAGCTTGAGCTGAAAGGTGTTAAGCAGTTTGAACCAAAAACAGTTTCTGCCACAGAAAAACAGATAGAGTATGTAAAAACACTCGCCAAAAAAACAGATATAGAATATCCAAAAATGGTAAAGCAGATACTGAACAAAAATGTAAGATCTGAGGAAGAGCTTAAAAATCTGTCAGGATCAGAAATAAGCAGGGTGATTGAAGCTTATAAAAGAATTGCTGTTTAATTAAATGGTCGGAGCGAGCGGACTCGAACCGCCGACCTCTGGCCCCCCATGCCAGTGCTCTACCGCCTGAGCTACGCTCCGACCTTACTCTCCGTTTAACTTTCTGTGTAGTTTTTTGCCAACTTTAAAAGATATTCCAAATCTCTCAGGTATCAATTTTTCTTCTTTTGTTTTGGGGTTTCTTCCTATCTTGGGAGCTCTTTTTTTGACTATGAATGTGCCGAAACCTGAAATCTGTATTTTATAGTTGTCATCTCCGTTTGTTATCTCTTCTGAAATAATCTCAAAAATTCTGTTTACCAGTTTTGAGACATCACGTTTAGAAGCTTTTACTTCTTTATTTTCCAGTATCCAGTTGACTATATCTGCTTTGGTCATTCCTCAACCTCTGTAATTATTTTTGAGATCAATATTATAACTCATCTATGTAGGAATTTTTATACCTGATGTAGTTCTGGTAAGACTTTTCAAGCCATTTTATCTCTTCTTCTGTAAGTTCCCTTTTGAATTTTGCTGGCGATCCTGTCCAGAGAGAGCGTGGCTGAATGTGTTTACCGGGAGTGACAAGTGATCCTGCACCTATAATGCTTTCTTTCCCTACAACAACACCATCCATAACAGTTGCAGACATTCCTATAAGGCATCTGTCTTCTATAGTGCAGGCGTGGAGCATAACATTGTGCCCTACTGTGACCTCTTTTCCTATTATTGTTGGATACTTTTTGTGATCAACATGTATGATAGTTCCGTCCTGAATGTTTGTCCTGTGCCCTATCCTTATATAGTTAACATCTCCTCTTATAACAACGTTGTACCATATTGAGCAGTCCTCACCTATCTCCACATCTCCTATGATAACAGCATTTTCTGCTATAAAAGCTGTTGGGTGGATTTTAGGGTATTTCCCTTTGTAAGGCTTAATTATCGCCATTCTTCCTACCTCTATTTTTTCTCAAAAATCTGTATCCAACAAAAAAGTAAAGGGCTGTCATTGATACCATGATTAAAACTACAAATGAGATATATAAGATTTCCATTTAAGCTTCCTTAGACGGATTTATGATTTTTTTTAGATTGTGGTGCATATCTTCTGGGAATAAAAAATTACAATTATTTTCTAAAGCAGAAGCGATTATTAAACTGTCCCAAAAAGAAAACTTATAATTTTTTCTTATATCTTTTGCTTTTAGATATGTATTTAGTGTAATTTCTTTCACAGTAGATATAGAAATAATCCCTTTCATCATTACCCAAATATTTATGTCAACAAAAACCATGTTAGCATCTGTCATATAACTGCTCTCTACTTAAATTAGACACACGGTATTTCTTTGAAGAGCCTTTATAGAAAATATCAGGCAAATGTTTTTTATTTCTTACCAAAAATTTAATATATTCCTCTACAGATTTAAAACCTTTTTTGCATGTTTCTTTTCTTAACTTTTCAAATTCTTGTTCTTCCAATTCAATCTTTACAGTAGCCATCTACAACACCATAAAGGTTTTTGTTAAGTATATATCTCTTATTCTCCGCTGTAAACGGCTTTTCCTGTTTCTGTTTCCCAGATTGTGACAGAAACAACCTTTATGTCGTCAAGCAGGCCTGCTTCTTTCAGTTTTTCCTCAAGAAATTCATAAATAAACCTTGCAAGAGCTTCAGCTGTGGGACAAAAATCCACAACAAATAATTTTAAAAATCCAAAATGTTCTTTGAAAGCTGGAAAAAGGGGATCATTTCTGTCTATTATGAATGAGTGATCCATCTGGTTGTCTATCAGATCCTTGAGAGCAGCTTTTATGTGGTAAAAATCTATCACCATCTCCTGCTCATTCAGTCTGTCAGATCCCACAGTTACCTCAACCTTGTAGCTGTGTCCATGTATGTTCAGGCATGGATTTGGTGGTATCTCCTTTCCCATAAGTTTTGCACCTTTACCTGACATAAGGTTCTGCTTCCAAACCCTGTGCCCAGCTTCAAACTTAAACCTTTTTGTTATCTGGTATCTCATTTTTAACTCCTTAAAACTTTATACTGTAGCCGTCAAAAACAGGTCCTTCGTAGCATACCCTAACATAGCTGCCGTTTTGGATGTTTTTCACAACACACCCTATGCATATACCAAAACCGCATGCCATTTTACTCTCAAGGGATAGATAAGCAGGGATGCTGTATTTTTTTGCAACATCCATAACAGCCCTCATCATACCTTTTGGACCGCAGATTGCAAGGGCTGTATCCTTTTTTTCCTTGATTAATTTATCCAGATTTTTTGTTACAAGACCTTTTTCTCCGTAAGATCCGTCCTCTGTATATACGATCACATCCTCCTCAAAACCGTTATTTTTGATCCATTCCAGCATTGAAAGCTGTTCTTTTCTCCTGACACCGTATATCGCTGTAAAGCTTTTTCCCATCTCCCTTAACTTTTTCATAAAGAGTGAAAGCCCTGCAAATCCTATTCCGCCCCCAACTAAAACATAATGTTTATGGTTATAAGGAAAGAAATTTTTTCCAAGGGGAGCAAGAACTGATACCTGATCTCCTTCTTTCAATTGGGTGAGTATCTGTGTTCCCCTGCCGTAAACGTCATAAAAAAGAAGTATGTCTTCCCCCTGAGTGTCTGCTATCGCAAAAGCTCTTCTCATCATCGGGTCGTACTGGTTTTCATAAGAAGGTCTTACCATCGCAAAAGAGCCTGCAGGTGCATCTTTTAGCTCAGGTGCTTCTATGCGAAGAAGATAGGTAATCCCTGATAAATGTCTGTTTTCCAGTACTTTGTATTTTTTGTCAAATATCAACACACAGCTCCTTTCAGGATTTATAACCGATATTATTATCTCAAAAAGTAGGCTGGTTGGAAAATAGATAATAGGAAACCCCCTCTTGAGGGGGGTTTTGATTAATACTTTCTTTCCTGAGGCTGATATTTTGTTATTCTAACTTCTGAGTACTCTATTTTTGGTCCGTCTTCTGTGTAGTATGAAAGTGAATGTTTCAGGAAGTTTTCATCATCCCTCTCAGGGTAATCTCTTCTTGCGTGGGCTCCCCTTGATTCCTTTCTCATTTCTGCTGTTATAGCTATAACCTCTGCAAGATCAAGAAGATAGCCAAGCTCAAGGTAGTTAATAAGGGCTGTGTTAAACAGTTTTCCGCTGTCTCCAGGAGCGAGATTTTTGTATCTTTCTTTCAGCTCTTTAATTTTTTCTATAGCTTCCTGCATTGGTTTTTCTTCTCTGAATATCCCAACCTTGTCCCACATAGTCTGGGACATCTCCATTCTGATGTCATTGATATTCTCTGTTCCTTCTTTTTTGAGAAGTTCTTCTATCTCTTTTCTTGCCCTTTCTTCTTCAGCTTTATAGTTATAGGAGTTATCTTCAGGTTTATTTCTTGCATATTCAACAGCATGAGCCCCTGCAGGTTTTCCAAAAACAACTATATCAAGAAGGGAGTTTCCTCCCAGTCTGTTTGCACCGTGAACAGATACACAGGCACACTCACCAACAGCATAAACACCTTTTACCGGTGTCATAGAAGATTTATAATCATCAACATGTATTCCACCCATTGAGTAATGGGCTGTTGGTCTTACAGGAATTGGCTCTTCAATAGGATCAACCCCTTCAAAATCTATAGCTAACATTCTTATCTGTGGAAGTCTCTCTTTTATCTTTTTAGCTCCAAGGTGTCTCAGATCAAGATGGACATAAGCCATCATACCTTCACCCCAGCCTCTTCCCTCAATAATTTCCGTTTCCATTGCCCTTGAAACCAGATCCCTTGGGGCAAGCTCCATTTTGCTTGGAGCGTATCTTTCCATAAATCTTTCCCCTTTATTGTTGATCA
>JALVEY010000032.1 GCA_027030485.1 Persephonella sp. | reverse complement strand
TTCTGATTTAGGCGGGACTCCTCCCCTTGATGGTGATGCTTCCAAAGGAAAAGAGGCTTTCCAGATGTTCTGTACATCATGTCACGGTCTTAAGGCTGACGGTATAAATCCTCCGATGGATGCTAAATCTGCTGCTATGTCTTTTGGGGTTGTTCCTCCAGACCTTTCAAATGTAGCTTCTTACACTGATGAAAGATTCCTTTACCACTTTATTAAAGACCCTGCTAAAGCTTCAGAGTTCAAAAAGATCTCAATGCCTCCTTTAGGTCTTAATGATGAACAGATAGCTGATATTATCGCTTATCTGAAATCAACAGCTAAAAAAGTTGAAGGAAAAGAGCTTATTAAAGATGCCTGCGGAAGATGTCACAGCGTAAAATACCAGAAAATATATGCAGAAACACCACCAGACGCACTGAAAAAATACCTCGGTAAAGTTCCACCAGACTTATCAATAATCATGAAAGCTAAAGGTGAACATTATCTGGTGGCATTTATCAACAAACCTCAGGCACTTCTTCCCGGTACTGCAATGCCAAGGGTAGGTTTAACTAAGGAAGCTACAGAAGATCTTATGAAATATCTCGACGAGATTTCAGACCCACATAAAGAACAGAGACAAAAAGTCGGTATTATAGTCCTTGTTTACATGCTTGTAATGGTAGGTCTTACATACGCCTGGAAAAAGAAAATCTGGAAAAATATCCATTAAGATGAAGGGGCGTAAAGCCCCTTTTTTTATGTAGCCTTTTGGGTTTTACTTTCTTCTGCTTTTTTTACTCTTAAAAATCTCTCAAGATCAACAACAAGGGGAGAAGCTACATATATTGAGGAGTAAGTCCCAAAAATTATTCCTATCAAAAGGGCAAGGGAAAAACCTTTTAAAGATTCACCACCAAACAGATAAAGGGCAAGAACAGAAAATAGGGTTGTTCCAGATGTAATAATTGTTCTTGAAAGGTTTTCATTTATACTCTGGTTAACAAGCTGGAGGAGATTTTTCTTTCCTCTCAGTTTTATATTCTCCCTTATTCTATCAAATATGATGATCGTATCGTTCAAAGAGTATCCTAAAACTGTCAAAATAGCAGCTATAACAGCAAGATTTACCTCTTCTCCTATAAGGGCAAAAATTCCCAGTGTTATAATCGCATCATGGAAAAGAGGAATAACAGCACCAAGGGCGAAAACCGGCTCAAATCTGTAGCCTACGTATATCAAAATAGCCACAAGAACAGCCACTATAGAGTAAACACTTGCCTTTCTAAGCTCTTCACCAACAACAGCCCCTATATAATCAATCTTTCTTATTTCAAATTTGTCCCCAAATTTTTCTTTTAAAGCTTTTTTTACCTTCTGAACTATCTCGGAAGATTTACCTTTTTTTAAGGACACTCTGATCTCATACTCAACCCCTTCCGTTCCGATAGACTGTATAAGAGAGTCCTGAAGGTTCACAGTTCTCAGTGCAGACCTCAGCTCTCCTATATCTATTTTCTGCATAAATTTAACCTGAATTGATGTTCCCCCTGTAAAATCAAGTCCAAGATTAAAACCTTTTGTAAAGATAATTACAAGACTTGCCACAACAAGTAATGTGGACAGGATATAGCCCTGTTTTTTTATTTTTAAAAAATCAATATTTGGAGGTTCATTTAAAAAGTTCCTCATCTACAGCACCTCAGAAAGCAAATTTAAGTGATTTTTTTCCGCCTAAAACAATATCAAGAAAAACTTTGGTTACGAATAGAGCCGTAAATATTGATGTAACCGTACCGATAGAAAGGGTAGCAGCAAAACCTTTCAAAGGTCCTGTTCCAAACTGGAACAGAACAAAAGCTGCTATTAGAGTAGTTATCTGGGCATCTAAAATAGCGTCCCAAGCTCTTCTAAAACCTTCTTCAAGAGCAACCCTTAAGGTTCTGCCTTTTTTAAGTTCCTCTTTTATTCTCTCAAAGATTATCACATTCGCATCAACAGCCATACCTATATTCAGGATAATTCCGGCAATACCGGGAAGGGTAAGGGTAACCTCAAGGAATGCCATCGCTCCCCATAGAAGAGCTCCGTTGAACATAAGAGATACCACAGATATAAAACCTGATATGGCATATCTCCATATCATAAAAAGCCCAACAAGAATGAGGGCAAATATACCTGCTTTAAGGGTCTTTTCTATAGAATCTTTTCCGAGGGTTGGTCCTATCACCCTCTCTTCAAGAATATGAACAGGAGCTGGAAGTGCACCTGCTCTCAATACAACAGCAAGATCGGCGGCTTCCTCGGGCGTAAAATCTCCTGTAATCTGTCCTGATTTAGATATTCTTGATCTTACAACAGGTGCAGAGACAACTTTGTTATCAAGAACTATGGCAAGCCTTTTTCCTATCATTTTTGCTGTTGCTTCACCAAATATATCAGCCCCTTCGTCTGTAAGCTCAAAATTAACGGCAGGTTTACCCCTTGAATCAACAGAAGCCCTTGCATCTTTCAGTTGTGATCCTGTGACTATAGGAGTATCTTTAACCAGAAACCATTCTTTAATCTCTTTTCCATTTATCCTCTCAGGCAGACCTTCAAGTATTTTTGTCCCTTCAGGAAGACCATCAGGGTATTTTCTTAAAAGATCCTCTTTACTGTAAGCTGAATCTACAACCTCAAGTAATTCAAGCTGGGCTGTTTTTCCTATGATGGCTTTTGCCCTTTCAGGATCAACCACTCCGGGAATTTCAACAAGTATCCTTCTCTCCCCAAGTTTTGAAACATTTGCGTTTAGCTTACCAAACTCATCAATCCTGTTCCTAATGGTCTCAACAGCCTGCTGAACAGTCATCTTCTTTATACGGTTTAATTCCCATTCAGAAAAGGAAACCGAAAGGATACCATCAGACAGATCTGCTTTAACCTGAGGAAAACTGTCATTTATTATTTTTAGAGCCTTTTCTCCAAATGACGGATCAAGCAGTGAAATCAAAATTCCTTGATCAGAAACTTTTATCCCTAAAACATCAATATTGTTCTCTTTAAGTTTTTTTTTGATGTCCTGAGCAAGCTGTTTGTACTGGGTTTTGATAACATGCTCAACATCAACCTCAAGGACTATACTCATTCCCCCTTGAAGATCCAGCCCTAATTTAACAGGTTTTGAGAAGATAACATAGACGGCAGCTACCAGAACACCAAATATTAAAACCAATTTCCATCTCAGATCAGCTTTCAATACTTATTCCCCTATAAATTGTTTTTAGTGTTATTATACCCTAATTTTCGGTATAAAATTGTATCTATAGGAATTTAGTGGAGGATAAAAGATGAAAGCAGCCTTTTACACACAGCACGGTAGTTATGAAAATATAAAAATCGGTATCATGCCTGATCCTGAGATCAAAGAAGATGAGGTTCTTGTAAAAGTTAAGGCTTTTTCACTTAACCACCTTGATATATGGGTAATGGAGGGAAAATACCCTGCCCAGATACCCATGCCCCACGTTTTCGGCTCCGATGCCTCCGGTATAGTTGAAAAGGTCGGTAAAGCGGTTAAACATATAAAACCCGGTGACAAAGTAATAGTTTATCCGGGTTTATCATGCGGTGTGTGTGAAAGATGTCTGTCCGGTCAGGACAATCTGTGCAGAAATTATTTTCTTCTCGGGGTTTTAAACAACGGTGTTTCTGCAGAATATGTAAAAGTACCTTCCGTGAATGTTTTTAAAATACCTGAAGGTTTATCTTTTGAGGAGGCTGCATCAATAGGTATAACATACACAACCATGTGGCACTCCCTTGTTACACGGGGAGGTATAAAAACCGGAGATACCGTTTTGATACATGGTGGAGGAAGCGGGGTTGGAACTGCCGGAATACAGATAGCAAAACTTTTCGGTGCTACGGTTATAACAACAGTTGGAGATGACTGGAAGGTTGAAAAAGCAAGATCTGTAGGAGCTGATTTTATAATAAACTACAAAAATATTGACTTTTTTGAAGCTGTAAAACAGATAACAGAAGGAAATATGTGTGATATTGTTGTTGACCACATCGGTCAGGAAACTTTTGCCCGTTCTATTGAGTGTGCAAAGAGGGGAGGATCTGTTATCACATTTGGTGCAACAACAGGAGGAGAAGCTACAGTAGAACTCAGAAAAATATTTGGGAAGAACCTGAAGATACACGGCGTTTATATGGGAACAAAAGGAGAGGTTGCCCATTATCTAAAGTTCTTTCCAAATAAACTAAAACCTGTTATTGATTCAGTTTTTGATCTTGAAAATGTAAAAGAGGCATACAAAAAACTCTTAAGCAGACAGTTTTTTGGAAAGATTGTG
>JALVEY010000031.1 GCA_027030485.1 Persephonella sp. | reverse complement strand
AACAGGCTTTTCAAATCTGCTGAAAAAGTAAAGGTAAGCAACAGCTATAGATGTAACATCAAGAAGAATAGCAGCTATAAAATGAACCCATCTGTTGTAAGCCATAATGTATTTATAAGCTGCAGCTTCAGCTATCATACTCTGGTAGTAAGGGTGGGCTATGTAAAGCCCTGTTATCACAGCTGCGACAATGGAAAAAACATTTACCCAGTGGATTATTCTCATTGTTGCTGTCATTCTTTTCACTTTTTTATACATTGCAGAAACCTCCAACAGGCTCTACCCTGTAAACACCAAGTTCTCTGCCTTTTGTATCAATAATATGAACGGCACACGCCAGACATGGATCAAACGAGTGTATCGTTCTGAGTATCTCAAGAGGCTGATCGGGGTTTGAGACCGGAGTGCCTATAAGTGATGCTTCAAATGCCCCCATTCTGTTTTTGTAATCCCTTGGAGATCCGTTCCATGTTGTTGGCACGACAGCCTGATAGTTTTCCACCTTTCCGTCTTTTATCCTTACCCAGTGTCCCAGAGCTCCTCTTGGAGCTTCTGTCAGACCGTATCCCTTCCTTTCTTTTCCTTTTGTAAGCCTATCAAAATCGTAATCTGTCCATGTGCTTAAGTCTCCTGAGGCAACATTCTTTGAAAGTTCATTCAGCCACTCAACCATCGCATCAACCATTATTGCTGTTTCCACAGCCCTTCCTGCCGTTCTTCCGACAGTAGAAAAAAGAACCTCTTTCGGGAAGTTTCCTGATTTTAACAGCCAGTCAACATAATGTTTTATCCTTTCATCTCCTTTTGCATATCCCACAATCATCCTTGCAAGGGGTCCAACCTCAACTCTGTGGTCGTCGTATATAGGAGCTTTTATCCATGAGTACTTACCTTCAGGATTAACTGTCCCATCTTCTCTGAATCCTGTGTATTTAGGTTTTGTTTGCCCCTGAAATGGGTGTAAAGGCTGGTTTACAGAGTACTCGTACCAGCTGTGGGTTACATCTTCTGTTACTTTTGATTGATCAAGTTCATGAACTGTTGAAAGATCCATATTCAGAACAACTCCAGAAGGGAATAAAAGCTTGCCTTTATACCACTGGTTGTCGTCCATTCTGAAATCCCCGTAAGCCATATAATTTCCAAGACCTCTACCTATACCCTTGAGAGCCTCATCTGCATAAACACTGCCTGCCATCAAAAGATCAGGAAGATAAGCCCTGTATATAAACTCCCTTGACTCTCTCAGAAGATCCCCAAACTGTCCCAGACGGGTCGGATTTTTTATATCCTGAACGCATGTTACACCGCCGACAACAAGGGATTGTGGATGGGGATTTTTACCGCCAAATATAGCCATCAGCTTTGCCATCTCTCTCTGAATATCAAGTGCATCAAGGTAATGGGATACAGCAACAAGGTTCTGCTCAGGAGACAGTTTGTAGGATCTGTTTCCCCAGTATGCATTTGCAAAAGGTCCAAGTCTTCCGGCTTTTACAAACTTTTTAAGCCTTTCCTGAACAGCTCTGTATGTACCTTCTCCGGCGTTCCACGGCTGTAGTCTTTCCCCTGTTTTAGGATCTGTCAGTTTGTTTGCCCATTTTTTTGCTTCTTCTGAGGCTTTTTTTGGATCAGCCTTAAGGGCAGAAACTATATCAACCCAGTCAAGTGCATGTAGATGGTAAAAATGAACCGTGTGGTCATGAATAAATAAAGATCCCTGTATCAGATTTCTAACAAGCCTTGCATTTTTTGGGGGAATAATATCAAGTGCATGTTCTACAGTCTGGGTGCTTGTGTAGTAATGTGTTCCTGTGCAGACACCACATATTCTCATCGCTAAAAGGGGAACATCTCTTGGATCTCTACCTTTCATTATTATCTCTATTCCCCTGAACATTGTTGCACAGCTGTAAGCATCAACAATAACATTGTTATCATCAATTACGACCTCTATTCTTAAATGACCCTCTATCCTCGTTATAGGATCTACAACAAGATGTTTTCCCATTTTTTAGCCCTCCTTATTCTTCCTCTTTAGTTTCTTCCCTTTTACCTGCGATTGCACTGGCAACGGCATGTATTCCTATACCTATTACAGTTGCCGTCAGAATTCCCAGACCAAACTGATCTACCGTTGATTCAACACCTCTTCCTGCCGGGGGCTGAACAGGTGAGTCTGCGATAGGTCTTTCTGTTGCATAAACATCCCAGAAGTTAGGCTCTGAGCATCCTATACATCCTCTGCCGACACCTATCGGCCAGTTCGTTCCTTCGTTGTATCTAACTATTGAGCAGTTGTTGAATGTGAAAGGTCCTTTACACCCCATTTTGTAAAGGCAGAAGTTATTTTTTGCTCCAAAATCACCCCATTCCTCAACAAACTCACCTGCATCAAAATGGGCTCTTCTCTCACAGTTGTCATGGATTCTGTAGCCAAAGGCAAACTTTGGTCTCAAAAGGGAGTCAAGTTCAGGTATTTCTCCTGTCAGGATATAGTGTATTACCACACCTGTTATGTTTGCAGGATTAGCAGGACATGCAGGAATGTTTACTATAGGTTTTCCTTTTACTATGTCCATGACCCCGACAGCACCTGTTGGGTTTGGATAGGCTGCTGGAGCACCTCCGAAAGCTGCACACGCACCAACAGCGATAACAGCAGCAGAATGCTCAGCAAGATATTTTACATGTTCAACCCCGTTCTTAGGGTGTCTTCCTATGGTGAACGCTTCCGGCATACCTGCAGGTATTGAACCTTCAACAAAAAGAAGATACTTCCCATCAAAATCTTTTACAGCCTTCTCAAGATTTTCCTCAGCCTGATCCCCTGCAGCTGCCATTATTACTTCCTGATACTCAACAGAAAGGTATTCAAGGATAAGCTCATCAACAGTTGGGGAATAGCTTCTAAGAAGTGCCTCTGTATTTCCTGCACAGTCCTGAATGTTTATCCATATAATCGGAACCCTGTTCATTACCTGTGCAGCCTGTGCAACAAGAGGTTCAAACTGGGGCGGTAGCATCAGGAGAGCTGTTGTTGCAGAAACCCACTTTAGAAAATCCCTTCTTGTTAACTCCCATACCTTCAGGTATTCCTCAAACTTGAGCTCGGTTTCTGTGACTGGTTTTGATGATCTCAGTTCATTTAGTCTTTTTTCCATTTTTCTGTAGAGATCCCTGTAGTAATCCTCTCCCCTGTTTGTGTTTATAAAGTTTGTTGGTTTTGAGAACAATGCTCTAAGGTGTTCCCTTTCTGAAATATTCATGATCCCCTCCATTTAAGGGTTTTATATTAAGATGACTTTTTACATACTTATTGGCAGTTAAATCTTTTAAACTATACTTCTCAAGGAAGATTTCATCTTAAGGTAGCTTATCCATTTATCAACACCTTCACTTGTTTTTGCTGATATCTGTATTATGTCTATCTTTGGATTGAGTTTTCTCGCCTCATAAGCAACTTTTTCCATATCAAAATCAAAGTAAGGAAGAAGATCAACCTTCGTTATCAAAAGAAGGTCTGCAGATCTGAACATAACAGGGTATTTTGCAGGTTTGTCGTCCCCTTCAGGAACTGAAAGAAGAACAACATTGATATGGGTTCCTATATCGTAAGATGCAGGACACACAAGATTTCCAACATTTTCAACAAAAACAATATCAAGGCTTTCTAAGGGAAGGTGGTGAATACCCTCATGAACCATAAACGCATCAAGATGACACGCCTGTCCTGTTGTTATCTGGTATGCAGGAGCACCTTTAGCTTTTATTCTTTCGGCATCTTTATCTGTCTCAAGATCCCCTTCTATGACTCCAATTTTGAGCTGTTCAGATAAAATATCTATCGTTTTTTCAAGTAGGGTGGTCTTTCCTGCTCCTGGTGAACTCATAAGATTAACAGCAAGAATGCCGTATTTATCAAAATGCTTCCTGTTGCTTTCTGCCTGTTTGTCGTTCTGATCAAGTATCTTTGTAAGAACCTCAACAGTCTTTTTATCCTCAATGGTTAGGTTTTTGTGGTGGTGAGGTTCATGTTTATGGTCGTGGAATTGAGCATCTGTTATAGAACATCCGCAGTCTTTACACATATCACCCCTCCTTTTTTATAAATATAAGGGTGGATTTCTCATATTTCCAGTTTTGATGTTTTTGTCAGTTTTGCAAACTTAACCCCTTTTAGACCTGCTATTTTTACAGATATACTTTCTATCTCTGAAGGCTTTCCCTTTATTATTATCGTTTCCAGACAGTTGTTGTGGTCAAGATGAACGTGGGTTGTACACATTATGTTTATATATTTAGAATGCTGAAGATCTATCATCTTCTGGGTAAGCTCCCTCTGGTGGTGGTCGTAGATAACTGTTAAAACCCCTACAACCTCGTTTTGATCATCTGACCATCTATCACTGACTATCATTTCCCTTACAAGATCCCTTACAAACTCTGATCTTGATGAATAGCCCTTTTTTATCAGATTTTTATCAATATAGTCTAAAAGTTCTTCAGGTATTGTGATGCTAAATCTAACAAGCTTTTCTCCCATATCCTTCTCCTTTCCGGTAATAACCGATAAAATGTCTGTGCATTAGATTTGCCCTTTTTAAAAGATCTTTATCAGAAAATAAACTTTTCATATCCCCATCATAAAGAACTTTGTGGTCTTTATCTAAAACAACAGCTCTTTTTCCAAGATAACCAGCAGTGTAAAGGTTGTGTGTTGTTGTGATTATAGTCTTATCAAGCCCAGACAGAAACTCAACAAGCCAGTCTGTAGATGCAGGATCAAGGTTGGCCGTTGGTTCATCAAGAAGAAGAACTTCAGGTTCCAAAATCAGCAGTGAGGCAAGACAGACCTTCTGTTTTTCCCCACCACTCAGATCAAATGGAGATCTGCTTAAAAGATGATCTATCCTTAACCTTTCTGCCCAGTTTTTTATTCTGTCTTTGCCCTCAATCCCAAGCTGTCTCAGTCCAAATGCTATCTCGTCATAAACTGTAGGATTAAAAAGCATGCTGTCAGGGTTCTGAAAAAGAAGAACAACCTCTTTTCTGAAATTTTTTGCAAAATTTTTATCCCTGAAAGCCTTTTTTGTTATTTTTCTTCCTTTATAAAAATACTCTCCTGTATCAGGAAATATCAGACCGTTTATGACCTTCAGCAGTGTTGATTTCCCGCTCCCGTTAACCCCCAGAATAACAATTTTTTCTCCTTTATTTAGGGTCAGATTTATATCCTTCAGGGCATATTTTTCCCCGTATTTGTAAGATAAATTTTTTAGTTCAATCAATGAAAAATCCCCTTGATCTCATAGCCTGTGATATCTCTTTTGAGTTTTCCACAGATTTTTTAAAAAAGTAAGAGAAAACCCTTGATATAAATGTATATACATCTTTTCTGTCAGGTCTTTGTATAAGTCTGCTTTTAAGAGACAGTCTAAAATCTTCAAATGATTTTGTGTAGGCTGTTATCTGGCTGTATGAGATGGTAAGCAGGTACTGGAGGGTTTTAGAAAATGAGACAGCCTTAAAAAAATTAATTTTTGACACAAACAAAAATGTTAAAAATGTAAGGCTGAATACCCTCAGGTTCAGTAAAACAACATAAGAAAGCCATTCCTGACCTTTCAGTAAACCAAAGATTATGTAGCTTATACTTACAGCAAAATTGAAAAAGACCACAGAAATAAAACTCTTTCTTAAAAGGGATAAAAGGTCTTTACCGCTGATTAAAAAGAGTGATAGAAGAAAAAAGGATAAAAATAATAAATCATGAACAGATGTTAGCATAAGAACAGATGCTATGTAAAGCAAAAGCATCAATCTATCTTTCATCTTTCTTCCTGATTATCTTTATCCAGTAAAAGCTCAAAAATATTAAAGCGGTTCCTATAAAAGCTGACAGATAGTAAGAAACAGCAGGAGGAAGACCCTCTAATGAGTAATCCTGAATAAGAGGATCTATCACATTCCCCTTTTTCATTCCTTCAGGGATAAAACCTATAGCTTTTTCATAAAATGAAAGATCCCACTCTCCCCATGCAGGGGCATCTGTCAAAAGCCCTAAGGGGAGCATAAGGAAGAGAATAAACATCAAAAAGAAAATCCTTCTATACCCCATTTATTTCCCCTAAAATCTGATTTTTTGTTTTCTGAATAAACCTTACAACAACAAAAGTGTACACACCCTCAACAATACCAAAATAAACCATGTGGGACAAAACAAGGGCAGGAATGGTAATCTCAAGTCCAAAAGGAAAAAAAAGGGGTTTTCCGTCCGGTGCGTGTGCTATCATAGGCTGAATGCCCAGAAAAAAAGCCACAACAAATGATGATGCAACGGCAGATATCCAGCCGGAAAAAAACAGGGCAAACCCCCTGTTAAAACCTGACAAAAACCTGTATGAAAAATAAGCTGTAAATGAGGCAGCAAATCCCATAGAAAGGGAGTTTACAGCCCATGCTGTTATACCACCATCACCAAAAATAACAGCCTGAATTAAAAGAACAAGAGAAAGGGATATAAAACCGATCCATGGATTTATAAGAATAGATATAGCCGCTGCACCTACAGCATGTCCGCTTGTTCCACCGGGAATAGGAATATTGATCATCATTACAAGAAATGACAACGCTGTAAGCGAGGATATAAGAGGAAGTGTTTTTTCATCAAGGCTTTCTTTAAGCTTTTTTATACCGTAAGCAAAAAGGGGAACAGCGGCAGCATAAGATGAAATGTAGGTAGCAGGTGAAAGATAACCGTCAGGTATATGCATCACCCCTCCGTATTACTTTTTTAAAATTCGTAATATTAATATTAAGGACAAAAAATAAACAGGCAACAAATAGGCTAAAATATATAAAAAAATGGAGTTTTTAGCTTGGAATACAGGTATTTTATCATTCCGGTTTTTATTTTCATCTCCTCATTTTTTGTGTTTTCAGCAAATATCGGGGGCTTATCAATATACTCCCTTGATGAGGCTAAAAACTCAGAATGTGCAAGGGAGATGCTTGAGAGGGGTGACCTTATCGTCCCTACCTTTAATTATCAGCTAAGGACGGACAAACCCCCTATCCATTACTACTTTATGATCCTGTCATACAAGATCTTCGGAGTAAATGAGTTTTCTGCAAGATTTTTCTCATCTTTTTTTGGAGCATTAACGGTTCTCATAACATTTCTGTTTGCCAGAAGATACCTTGGGGAAAAGGTTGCATTTTTATCTTTTGTAGTTTTGATTTCGTCTCTGCATCTTTCTGTCCAGTTTCACATGGCTGTTCCTGATCCTTACCTGATATTTTTCATTAATGCTGCCCTGTTTTCATTCTATGTGGGGTTTACAGAAAAAAAGAGAACATTTTTATATCTTTTTTATATTTTTATGGGTCTTGGTGTTTTAACGAAGGGACCTGTTGCTGTTGTTTTGCCTTCCGTGATCATTCTTTTGTATCTTTTCTTCACAAAAAATCTGAGCCTCAAAAATGTCCTTCTTTTGAGACCTTTTTCAGGTTTACTGCTTTTCCTTGCGGTTTCTCTGCCGTGGTATGTAGCCGTTTATCTGAAAACAGACGGAAAATGGGTTTATGATTTTATTTTCAGGCACAACATACACAGGTTTTCTCAGCCTATGGAAGGACACGGGGGAATTTTTCTGCTGACATTTTTGTTTGTATTTGTGGGAATGCTTCCATTTTCAGTTTTTATAATTCAGGCTGTTAAAAGGGTCTGGAAAGACAGGAATAATTTTTTGCTGTTTTTGATGATATTTGTCGGAGTTTACACGGTATTTTTTTCAATATCAAAAACAAAACTTCCAAACTATACGGTCCCTGTTTATCCACCTTTAGGGATAATGTTAGGATACTACCTATCAAAGATTGATCTGTCAGATCTCAGATCTATTATCTCAAGTGTGGTGTTTTATATATTCATATCACTTACAGCTGTTGTAGGGCTTTATTTTGGGATAAAAAGTGAGCCCCCTATATCAGACCTGTCTTACCTGTCTTTCTGGTTTTTGATCCTTGTTTTTGGAGGCATTCTTTCACTGTTTTTCTTTCTTAAAAAAAATTACACTATGGGGATACTTTCTCTCTCTGTTTTTTCTATTTTTATGGGTTTTGTCTTTTTTTACAAAGCATTTCCCCCTGTTGACAAGAGAAATCCTGTTATGCAGATGCTCCCGCTGATAAAAAAAGATGCTGAGATTGTTTATTACAGAAATTTTAATCCTGCTTTTGTTTTTTACCTGAGAAGACATATCAAACCTGTAGAAAAAAACCAGATTGGAAAAATCCTATCAGAAAATGAAAGGGTGTATATTCTTACAAGAAAAAGGTATCTTAAAGACTTCGGCAAATTTGAAAATGCTTATGTTTTGAAGGTTGTGAAAGATCTTTTTGAGAAAAAAATTTCAGCCCTTGTTTCAAACAGGAGACAATAATGTTTAAGATAGGAATAATAGGAATGGGAAGGGTCTATGACTATCAGATTGAGGCTGTAAAAGAGATAAGGGATATTCAGGTATCTGCCGTTTGCGACACAGATGAGGGAAAAATAGTAAAAAAACCTGAAAAGGCAAGGTTTTACAAAAATTTTCACAAGATGATAAAGGAAGAAAAGCTTGATGCTGTTGTAATATCCCTTCCAAACATTCTGCATTACGAGGTTGCAAAGGTATGTCTTGAGGAAGGTCTGAATGTCCTGATTGAAAAGCCTGCTGTACTGGACATTCAGGAGTTTAAAAACCTTGTAAAGTTATCAAGGGAAAAGGGCGTCGTTTTTGTCGTTTCTCTTCATTACTATTTTGCAAAAGAGGTTCAGTGGTTTAAGAGAAAGTATGATGAAGAGTTGAGAAAACAGCTGGGAGAGATAACATATTTCAGATCCGGCTTTTTTGATCCTTACATTGAAAATGGGAAACTTAAAAGCTTTGCAAAAAGCCTGAACGGTAGCTGGATAGACAGCGGGATAAACGCCCTCAGCGTTATTGGAAAATTTATAAAAGATCTGGAAGTTTCAGAAAGCAGATTAATCTTTATTGATGAGATAAACAGATACGGGGACATTCAGGGGACTGTCTTTTTTGAGTTTGGTTTTAACAATTACGGGCTGATTGAAACCGGCTGGGTTTACGGTATTGACTGCAAAATAAGCAGGTTCAGGTTTGAAAATCCTAAAAAAGAGATTATCCTTAACCATTCAAAACAGCAGGTTATTCTGAAAGAAAGTGAAGAAAGCCAGATAATAGCTGACTTTTCAAAAACAGGAAACAGACTTGTGAACCATTACAAAGGGGTTTTTTTAGACTTTATAAAACATCTTGAAAAAGGTACAGACAACATCGATTTTGCCTATTACATACACAGCCTTCTGTTTGATGCCGTCAGCATAAACGGTAAAATAGAGGAATGTCTTTAGGATTATTCTTCTTTTTCAGTTTCTGACAGCTTCATGTAAGCTTTCTGGGCTGCTTTTGTTTCAGCCTCTTTTTTTGATTTTCCGATGCCCGTTGTTCTTATTCCCTCTATTACACACTCAACGGTAAATGTTTTTGCATGTTCAGGACCAACAGCCGTAATAACCTTGTATTTTGGTGTTTTACCAAAAACTTTCTGTGTAAGTATCTGCAGAAGTGATTTGTAGTCTCTGGGGATATCCCCTTTTTTTATGTCCTGAATTAACTGACCTTTAAAAAATCTGTTGAATATCTGTCTTGGAGGATCTATCAGATACCCGCAGTCAACATATACAGCCCCAAAAACAGACTCAAATACATCACACAGAAGAGACTCCCTTTCCATACCTTTCTGGGCTATTTCTCCTTTACTCAACAAAACAAGCTCTCCCAGATTTATTACCCTTGCAAGTTTTGATAGATAAGCCTCGCTTATAACGGCTGATCTTATCTGGGATAGTTCCCCTTCCCTTGCTTCAGGAAATGTTTTTATAAGTATTTCACTTACTATCAAAGATAAAACAGCATCTCCAAGAAACTCTAAAACCTCGTAATCGGCAAGCTTTCTGTGATACTCAACAGCAAATGATCTGTGGGTTAAAGCAGAAAGGGGAAGGGTTTTGTCTTTGAAACTGTAGCCCAGCCTGTTTTCAAGGGCTTTTATCCTCTCTAAAAACTCCTTTTCAATCTGAATGCTCATAAGCCTTGAATGCTAAACATGCATTAGTTCCGCCGAAACCAAATGAGTTAGATAAGGCAGCCTTAACCGGATACTCAACAGCCTCGTTTGGGGTGTAATCAAGATCACAGTCTGGATCAGGGTGTTCGTAGTTTATTGTTGGTGGTATTATTCCGGTTTCAATAGTCTTTACCGTGGCAACAGCCTCAACAGCCCCTGCTGCTCCAAGTAAGTGTCCTATCATTGATTTTATTGAGCTTATCTTCATTTTGTAAGCATGATCACCAAAAACTTTTTTTATGCCGAGGGTTTCCACTTTATCATTTAATGGTGTTGATGTTCCGTGGGCGTTTATGTAATCAATCTCATCTGGGTTTAGCCTTGCATCGTTAAGTGCCATCTCCATAACCCTTACAGCACCATCAGCATCTGCACAGGGTGCTGTTATGTGGTGGGCATCTCCTGTCATACCGTATCCTACAACCTCAGCGTATATCTTTGCTCCCCTTTTCAGTGCATGTTCAAGCTCTTCAAGAACAAGTATTCCGGCTCCTTCTCCCATCACAAAACCGTCTCTCTCAGCATCAAAAGGTCTTGATGCTTTTTGAGGCTCTTCATTTCTTGTTGATAGGGCTTTCATATTTGCAAATCCGGCTATACCGAGGGGCGTTACTGCCGATTCGGTTCCCCCTGCAATCATTATGTCCGCATCTCCACGCTGGATTATTTTAAACGCATCTCCAATAGCGTGGGTTCCTGTTGCACAGGCTGTAACAACACATGAGTTAGGTCCTTTAAACCCAAATTCTATGGATATATAACCTGATGCCATGTTTGATATACCAGAAGGGATAAAGAAGGGGGAAACCCTTCTGGCTCCTTTTTCAAGTAAAAGAGTCTGCTGATCCTCAATATCCCTCAGTCCGCCAATACCGGTACCGACTATAACACCTGCCCTGTTGAGGTCTATTCTGTCAGGTTCAAGACCTGAATCAGAAACAGCCTCTTTTGCGGCAACCATAGCGAACTTAACAAAGTCGCTCATTCTTTTTGCATCTTTAGGGTTCAGGTATTTTTTAGGATCAAAATCCTTAACCTCTCCGGCTATAACAACAGGAAGGTTGTAAGAGAAAGGATCAAACCGTTTGATAACATCAATACCGCTTTTTCCTTTAATCAAACCTTCCCAGGTTTCTTTTACGTTATGCCCTAAAGGTGTTACAGCCCCGATGCCGGTAACGACGACTCTTCTCATACTGGATTATTCTCCTTTTTTAGCCTTGATGTACTCAATCACATCACCAACAGTCTGGATTTTTTCAGCATCTTCGTCAGGAATTTCAACATCAAACTCCTCTTCAAATGCCATGATAAGCTCAACAACATCAAGGGAGTCAGCTCCAAGATCATCAACAAACTTTGACTCAGGCTTTATCTGCTCAACATCAATCCCGAGCTGATCTGCGATGATCTCCTTAATTCTTTCTTCCATTCTTTTATGACCTCCAAAATTTATTTTTTTAGTACATTCCGCCGTTCACATGTATTGTTTCACCTGTTATGTAATCTGCCATGTCAGATGCAAGGAAAAGAACTGCATCAGCTACATCTTCAGGCTTTCCAAATCTGCCGAGGGGGATCTGTTCAAGGTATTTTTCCTTTATCTCGGCAGGGAGATTTTCAGTCATATCCGTTTCTATAAATCCGGGTGCTACTGCATTAACTGTTATGTTCCTTGAAGCAAGTTCTTTTGCAAGTGATTTTGTGAAACCTATCAGCCCTGCCTTTGTTGTAGCGTAATTGACCTGTCCAACATTACCTATGAAGCCGATTATTGAGGAAATATTTATAATTCTTCCCCATCTTTTTTTGATCATTCCTTTTACAACAAGCTGGGTTATCTTAAATGTTCCTGTCAGGTTTGCCTGAAGAACCGTATCCCAGTCCTCATCTTTCATTCTTATAAAAAGTGTGTCTCTTGTAAGTCCTGCATTGTTAACAAGGATATCCACATTTCCTGCAGCCTTCTCTATCTCTTTCCACTGCTGTGGTATGTCTTCAGAAAAGTCAAGCTTACAGCCGAAGGCGTTTATCCCGTATTCATTTTTAAGATTCTGTGCAACTATCTCTGCATTTCCTTTATTTCTACCTGTTACTATTACATCTGCACCTTTCTGTGCAAACTTCGTTGCTATCGCCTTTCCTATTCCCCTTGTTGATCCTGTAACAAGAACAGTTTTCCCTTTAAAATCCAAAGTTTTCTCCCTGAATTTTAATAAAACATCAGATATTATACCACAAAAGAGTATTGATTTTTAGCTTTACGGTACAGGAGTTGCAGGTTCACCCTCTTTTATAAACCTCTCTATATTTTCAATAGTTATATCAAGTATCCTTTCTGAGGCATCTTTTGTGTAGTAAGCAAGATGGGGAGATACTATAACATTCTCCTGACTCAGGAGGTACTTTGCTTCGGCAGCTTTTTTCAGCTTAAGGGTTGTAAGACCTGTTCCCTTTAACAGCTCCTCTTCTGTTGTTATCTCTGTCTCAATAGTGTCAAGACCCACTCCTCCTGCCAGTCTTCCTTCTTTGAGGGCTTCAACAATTGCCTCAAGCTCAACAACCTCTCCCCTTGATGTATTTATAAGCATAGCATCAAGCTTCATCAGTTTTATATTAAATCTGTTTATTAAAAAATGTGTTGCCCTGTTGTAAGGAAGGTGAACGGTTACAATATCAGATCTTGACAGCAGTTCTTCAAGACCAACATACTCTACACCGTATTTTTCTATAAGCTCCTGATTTTTTGATCTGTCGTATGCAAGTATTTTCATTCCAAAGCCGTATGCTATTTTGGCAACATACGAACCTATCCTTCCTGTCCCTACTATGCCTATGGTTTTTCCCATTATGTCCATACCCATCATGTTTTCACGGGTAAAAATTCCCCTTGTGATGTTCTCTATCATCGGTTTGAACTTTCTTGCAAGGGCAAGTATTAATGCAAAAGTGTACTCGGCAACCGTGTTGTTTCCGTATCCGGGAACATGGGCAACCTTTATTCCCTTTTCCTTAGCATAATCAACATCTATGTGGTCATAACCGGAGGATCTGGTTACTATAAGCTTAAGGCTTGGCATTCTGTCTATAACCTGTTTGTCAAGCTTTGAGTATATAAAAACGCTTACTATGTCTGCGTCTTTTGCTTTATCAACTGTTGTCAGATCAAGGGGCTCTTTATAAAAATGAATTTCCCCGTTTATCCCTTTTTCCCTTATTTTTCTCTCTATATGAAGCCTTTCCCAGTCCTCAATCCCGAAAAAGTATATTTTCATGTTTTCACCCCTTTTAAATCTTTATTATCAATATCTTACATTGAAAACTCCATTTGTGGTATCATTTGAGATAATCAAGATTAAATTTCAGGAGGTTTTCTGTTGAAAATAGAAGGCAAAGTATGGAAGTTTGGGGACGATATTAATACAGACGAGATAATACCGGCAAGGTATCTTGTTACAACTGATCCTGAAGAGCTTGCAAAACATGTTATGGAAGATGCAGACCCTGACTTTCCTAAAAAAGTAAAACCGGGAGATATCATAGTTGCAGGTAAAAATTTCGGCTGCGGATCATCAAGGGAGCATGCTCCACTTGCATTAAAAGGAGCAAAAATAGGGGCTGTAATAGCAGAATCATTTGCAAGGATATTTTACAGAAATGCGATAAATTTAGGTCTTCCAATAATAGAATCTCCAGAGGCTGCAAAGGAAGCACAGGAAGGAGACATTATTGAGATAGATATGGATCAGGGGAAGATAATAAACAGAACAAAAGGAAAGGAGTACTCATTCAAACCTCTCCCTGAAAGCCTTAAGAAGGTTTTTGAGGCAGGAGGCTTGATGGAATACGCAAAAGATAAACTTGCAGGGGAATAATATGCTTTTTAAAAAAATTCTTGTCGGTGTTGATTTTGATGAATCTTCACAAGATGTAATAAATTCTGCGATTTTTATTGCAAAAATATTCGGCAGCGAGATAAAGCTTATACATGTAGTTGAAAACACTATTTTCCCTGTGTCATTTGATGACTTAGAGCCTTTGATTGATCCGGACGAATTTAAAAAAATTGTTCAGACCATTGAAAAAATATCAGAAAAAGCTTCCCATAAACTTTCTGAAATAGCAGAGAAAATCACTCAGAAGGAAAAGATAAATACAACTTACACAGTTACCACCGGTGACATAGCTGAAGAAATTCTGGAAACCTGCGAACAGGGCAATTTTGATCTTGTTGTGATAGGTGCCCACAGAAAAGCACTTCACACAAGTTTTCTTTTAGGAAATGAAGCGGAAAAGATTGTTAA
>JALVEY010000030.1 GCA_027030485.1 Persephonella sp. | reverse complement strand
AGATAAGAGATGCAGAGCTTCAAAAAATACCATACATGCTTATAGTTGGAGATAAAGAACAGCAGACAGGTTCTGTCTCAGTTAGAACTAAGAAAAAAGGAAATATAGGGGTTATGGGCATAGAGGAGTTTATTGAAAGGGCAAAAAGGCTGATAAAGGAAAAATCTACACAGCTTTAACAGACCTTCCCTTGAAATAACCGTTCTGTTCATTTATACTCAAATAGAAAGATACTTAGCTATATTTCTGTTATAAAGGGAGGGTCAGCATGAGAAAAGTGATATTTTTCCTGATTTTTACCTTTTTGTCAGGATCAGCTCTGGCAGCAGGACCCCATGAAGGACTGGACTGTTTAGGATGTCATGATCCCCACTACGCAAAGGCACAGAAGATCTTCAAGGTAAAAAACGACAAGTACATTAATCCAAGAACAGGAAAGAAACCTCAGGATATAAATGCTCTGTGTCTTGGATGTCATAATCTCGCCGAATTTGGAGGAGCTGGAGTTAGACCTATTTTTCTTCACATGACCCATCCAGTAGGTATAAAACCCAACCCTAAAATAGCAAAAGTTCCTGAGAAGCTTTTAAGAAAAGGAATACTGCAGTGTGTCAGCTGTCACGATCCCCACCCTTCAAATCCTAACTGGAAATACCTCAGGGTTGACACAAAAGGAGGTTCTCAGGTTGGTGTTTTCTGTATGACATGCCACCCAGCAAAAGTTGACACGAAGTTTTACGGAGTACAGACAGTAAAAATATTTACGTCTATGAATGAGGAGGCAGGTAAAGGAGAATTTGCTTTAGATGATCCCAACCTTGTTATATTTAACATAACACCTGAGTATATTAAACCACTTGGGGATTATCCAAATTCTATCGCACCTGCTTACACAACTGTGCCTAATCTGCCGTGGATATACAGTCCAGATCCCCAAAATTTACCACCTGAGCTGAAGAATTTACTGAATGAGAAAAAATAATACCTAAGAGCCCTTCGGGGCTTTTTTTATAACAAGCTCATTTTTAAACCATACATCTCTCTGGGGAAACGGTATCTGAATTCCTTTTTGTTTAAATGCCTGCCATATCATATAGTTAAGGTTGCTTTTTGCAAGGGGAACAGGAACTTTTTTCACATTTATCCATACAAGAAGCTCAAAGTTAAGAGAGCTCTCTCCAAACTCAACAAATCTTACTTCAGGCTGGGGGTTTTCAAGGACATCATCAGACTTATCTGCAACCTCAAGAAGGGTTTTTTTAACCAGTTCAACATCTGAAGAGTAAGAAACACCTACAGGTATATGTATCCTTACAGTGTTATCTGTGTAAGACCAGTTTATAAGCTCTCCAGATATAAGGTGGGAGTTCGGTATTATTATATCTATGTTGTCTAAGGTTCTAAGAGTAGAAGTTCTTATACCTATATCAACGATTTTTCCAAACTTATCACCAAGGGTTATCCAATCACCCCTTTTAACTGTTCTGCTGAAAAGAATTATAAACCCGCTTACAAAGTTGTTAACAATATCCTGTATTCCAAATCCTATACCTATACCCAAAGCTCCTGCTATCGGTATAAGAAGCTTCCAGCTTATCCCAAAGATAGACAGGGTAATCATAACTATAACTATCAAAGAAAAGTTATAAATCAGAATGTCTACCGAGCTAACTATCTCTTTACCTTTTGCCTTAAAGATCATATAAAATTCAACAGCATATCTTAATAACTTTGTGAATAAAAAAAGGATGTAGAACACTATTATTCCTTTTAAAAAGGAGAACAGGCTTATCTTTACAGCCTCACTTTCAAGAATAGGTTTTTTCAAAACAGGTTTTGCATACTGTTCAACAAAGGGAATATCAAGAACGATATTAATTAAAATAACGATCAGTATTACCTTCAGGAATTTATCTGCGGTTTTTTCTGCTTCATCCACAGATCTTTTTTCCCTTTTTAGCTGGGAATGAATCCATTTAAAAAAAACTGGTTTAAGTTTGAGAAGTAAAAAGTAAATCAGGAGTGAGGCTGTTAATATACCTATATGAACCAGAAAAAGATGACTCTTTATGTATTCCATAGATTTAATTTAAGTTTTTTTTACTCAGTATTCCACTTATATCCCAAACCTCTTACAGTTTGTATACAAGTTCCGTATCTTCCCAGCTTGTCTCTCAATTTTTTTATATGAACATCTACAGTTCTGTCATAAACTTCAAGATCGTCTTTCCATAGTTCTGAAAGTATCCTTTCCCTTGAAAGAATTTTTCCATCTGAGTTTATAAGAAACATAAGAAGTTTGAATTCTTTAGCGGTTAGGCTGACATTTTTGCCGTCAACAGTAATTTGAAAATTCTCAGGATTAATAGTAAGCCCCTTATATCTAAAAATGTTTGGTTTTTCTTTCCTTTTTGACCTTCTGAGGATTGCTCTAATCCTTGCTATTACTTCTCTTATTGAGAAGGGTTTAGTTATATAGTCATCTGCACCAAGTTCAAGACCTACAATCTTATCTATTTCTGTGCTTTTGGCAGTAATCATAATAATCGGAATATCCTCCATCTCTGGATCAGATTTAACAGTTTTACAAAATTCAAGACCATCCATATCCGGAAGCATAATATCCAAAAGAATAACGTCTGGGTTCTCTCTTTTGATGATATTTAAAGCTTCCAAGCTATTGAGAAAAGATTTTACATTAAAACCTTCTTTTTTGAGATTATAAACAAGAAGATCATTTATGTCTTCGTCATCTTCAACCACATAGACCAAAGGCATTCTTACCCCATATATATAAGCCGGGCACCCCCTACCGGCGCAGGGTTTCTGGCTTACCGTTGCTCCCTTCCGGGCCTGGCGGGGTTCACCAGTCCCTGCCCGGAGGGACCCGGCAATTTCATTCCTTATTCCACTGGCGGATGGGGTGGGATTTGAACCCACGGTACCGATAAACGGTACACAGCATTTCCAGTGCTGCCCCTTCGGCCGCTCGGGCACCCATCCGTTTAAAGCCTTAACATTATATGATATTTTAACAGATTTGCAAATCAAAGATGTAATTAATCATAAAAAGGTTTAAAATATATAACTAATTTTCTTAAAAAACCGTTTTCAGGAGGCAGTAAATGGGAATGACATTAACAGAAAAAATTCTGGCAGAACATGCAGGAAGGGATTTTGTGGAGCCGGGGGAACTGGTTACCGTAAAAGTTGATCTTGCCATAGCAAATGACGTAACAGCACCTCTTGCGATAAAACAGCTTGAAAAGTACGGGATAGACAGGGTTCATGATCCTGAAAAGATAGCACTTGTTATGGATCATTTCTTTCCACCTAAAGATATTTTATCTGCCCAGCAGATAAAAATCTCACGAGATTTTGCAAAGAAAATGGGAATAAAAAATTATTTTGAAGGTCAGGATTCTGGAGTTATGCACACGATCCTCCCTGAAAAAGGGTTTATAGCTCCCGGTGATCTCGTGATGGGTGCCGATTCACACACATGTACCTACGGTGCGTTAGGTGCATTTTCCACAGGGGTTGGATCAACAGATATAGCCTATATATTTGCCACCGGAGAAACATGGTTGAAGGTACCTGAAACTATGAAGTTTACATTTTATGGAAAGAGGCAGAAATGGGTAGGTGGTAAAGATTTTGTTCTAACGGTTATTGGAGAGATAGGAGTTGATGGAGCCCTTTACAGAGCTATGGAATACCATGGCGAGGCTATAAAAGATCTCCCTGTTGAGGAAAGGCTGACCATCACAAATATGGCTATTGAGGCAGGGGGTAAAAATGCTATCATTGAGGCGGACGAAAAAGTTCTTGAATGGCTAAAAAACAAAACAGAAAAACCCCTCAGAATGATAAAGGCAGATAAAGATGCAAAATACTGCTGTGAATATGAATTCGATGCATCAAAGATAGAGCCTGTTGTTGCTGCACCTAATCTTCCTTCAAATGTTAAACCTGTTTCTGAGGTTGCCGGAAAACCTATCAATCAGGTCTTTATTGGATCATGCACAAACGGAAGGATTACAGACCTGAGAATAGCAGCCCAGATACTCAAAGGAAGAAAGGTTCACCCGGATGTTAGATGTATAGTTATACCGGCATCAGACAAAACTTATAAACAGGCTCTTCATGAGGGTCTTCTTGAGATACTTGCAGATGCAGGATGTCTCATAAGCACATCAACCTGTGGACCATGTTTAGGGGGACACATGGGTATCCTTGCTGAAGGTGAGGTATGCGTGTCAACATCAAACAGGAATTTTACAGGAAGAATGGGACACCCAAACAGCGAGGTTACCTTGCAGGACCGGCTGTTGCT